>NZ_JBYSXE010000039.1:0-38547 GCF_058781925.1 Sphingobium sp. FW306-1B-F04DB
CATCGGGGGGGGCGCATGGGGCACGGCGCTTGCGCAGGTCGCGGCGGCAGGGCGCGAGGATGTACTGCTCTGGGCGCTCGAGCCCGAGGTGGTGGCCTCCGTCAACGACACCCACACCAATCCGCTCTACCTGCCTGACGTACCGCTTTCGCCCTCGATCCGCGCCACCGGCCGGCTCGATGATCTCTCCGATCGCGAGGTGCTGCTCATCGTCAGTCCCGCGCAGCATGTGCGCAGCGTCCTGGGCGGCATCGACGCGCGGCACGTTCCGCTGATCCTCTGTGCCAAGGGGATAGAGGCGGGGACGCAGCAACTCGTCTCCGAAATTGCGGAAGAGATGCGTCCCGACGCGCCGGTCGCGGTGCTTTCGGGGCCTACATTCGCGGCCGAAGTCGCCAAGGGACTGCCCACCGCGGTAACGCTGGCCTGCGCCGATCCGGCGCTTGGCGCCCGCCTCGCCGCCCGCCTCGCGCGCCCGCACTTCCGCACCTATGGCTCGACTGACGTGATAGGGGCGGAGATAGGCGGCGCGGTCAAGAATGTGCTCGCAATTGCGTGTGGCGTCGTCGATGGCCGGGGGCTCGGCCTCAATGCGCGCTCGGCACTCATCGCACGCGGTTTCGCCGAAATGACGCGCTTCGGCGTAGCCCGCGGCGCGCGCCCCGAAACGCTTTCGGGCCTGTCGGGATTGGGCGACCTCGTCCTTACCTGCTCATCGACCCAGTCGCGCAACTTCTCGCTGGGGAAGGGGCTGGGCGAGGGACGAAGCGCCACCGAACTGCTCGCGGATCGACGCACAGTGGCCGAAGGCGCCTTTACGGCCCCCGTGCTTCTTGAGGCGGCCCGCGCCGTGGGGATCGAGATGCCCGTCGTGGAAGCAGTCTGCGCCCTGCTCTCGGGCGATGCGACCGTTGTTGCGGTGGTCACCGACCTTCTTTCGCGCCCCTTGCGCGCCGAGGCGCACTAGCGCATTGCACCGAAAATCGGGTTCAGTGCTCCTGCGAAAGCAGGAGTCCATCTGTCCGGGCGACGTATTGTTTTCAGCATGGGCT
Source organism: Sphingobium sp. FW306-1B-F04DB (assembly GCF_058781925.1). Lineage (NCBI taxonomy): Bacteria > Pseudomonadati > Pseudomonadota > Alphaproteobacteria > Sphingomonadales > Sphingobiaceae > Sphingobium > Sphingobium sp. FW306-1B-F04DB. Next base: position 1,053 of record NZ_JBYSXE010000039.1, read on the forward strand.
CCGGGTCAAGCCCGGAGCACGGATATGGATCAGATTTAGCGCACGCCGCTCTAGCTCGGTTTTCTCGCCAGCCTTTCCGTCAGCCGAGGATCGTTTAGCGCCTTCAGCGCGTCCTTCCCGATCCAGCGCGGGGCGACCGCCGGTGACATGGCGAGCCGTTCGGCGATCGCGAGCGCCTCGGCATGCAGCGTGCGCCGCCGTCCGCCCACCGCGCGCAGCGCCCAGCTGACACCCTTCTTGACGAAATTGCGCTCGTCCGCGGCGGCGGGTTCGATCAGCGCCAGCGCGCGCAGAAAGGGTTCGTCGGGCAAATCCTTGCCGTGCAGCGCGACGCTCGCCAGCAATGCGAAGGCGGCGCGTTTGACGAATTCCTCCTCGCGCGCCGCCCAGGCGTGGATCTGGTCGAAGGCGTGCGGCGTGCGATCCCAGAGCGCGAAGCACAAGGTGTCGCAGATCGCCCAGTTGTCGAAATCGGCGGCCCAGCGATCCATCCTTTCGATCGAGACCTGCTCGGGCACATCGACATAGGCGCACAGCAGCCGTGCCTCGTACCAGCCCGTCCCCCACAGCGCCTCGGCAAGCGCCGGACTGCGCCCCAGCGCCTTCGCCAGCTTCTGGATCGTCGCCATCTTCACACCAAAGGCCTTGGTGGTGCGGATGCCGTAGCGTGGCTCGAGCGCGTCGCGATAGGCGGCATCGCCCTCGGCCTCGAGCGTCGCGAGCGCGATCTTCAGCGACTCCTCGACGGGCAATATCTGCGTACTTCCCGGCATCCGGTCTCTCCCCTTCCGCGGCGTGGCTTTGACGCTTGTGCGGCCAGCGCGTTTCGGCAATCCTGTCAGCATAATAGGGGAGAGGGATTTGACGAAGACCGCCTCCAATCTGGTGCCGGGCGGCCTGCTGATCGTCGGTCATCCCTCCGCCCGCAAGAGCAGGAGGAAAAGGCATGGCTGACAAGAAATCGGGTAGCGCCGGGAGCACGATCGACGAAACGATCGTCGAACCCTTGCAGCAGGCGGGCAAGAAGGCGGCCGAGAATTCGGGCGCGATCGGCCTCAAGATGATCGACCATGCCGAAACCAACACGCGCGAGGCCTTCGCCGCCATGCGCGCGGCGGCCAAGGCGTCGAGTCTTGCCGAGGTGCTGCGCATCCAAGGCGATTTCATCCGCGATCAGGGCGTGCGCAGCATGACGCTCGCGCGCGAGGTCGGCGAACTCATCGTCCAGTTCGGCAAGGAATCGCTCGACCCGCCGAAAAAGGGCTGACTCGTCATGGCGGGGCTGACGCGTCGCGGCACGCTGGGGATCGGCGCGGGTGCGCTGGCGGCATCGGCGCTCGGCGCGCAGACCGTAACGCGCGGCCATGACGTCATCGTGGTGGGTGCCGGGGTATTCGGCGCCTGGACCGCGGCCCGGCTGCAGGATCGCGGGCAACGCGTGTTGCTGCTCGACGCCTGGGGGCCGGCGCATGCGCGCGCCTCCTCGGGCGGCGAATCGCGGATGACGCGCGGCAGCTATGGCGGCGATGCGGTCTATACGCGCATGGCGTGGGAATCGCTGGCTGACTGGAAGGCACTGTCCGACAGCGCCGGGCTGCCGTTGTTCCACCGCACGGGCGTGCTATTCTTCTTTCCGAAGCGCGAGGCCTTTGTCGATCAGTCGATCGCGGTGCATCGCGAGCTCGGATTGCCCACGCAGCTGCTCGACCCTGCGCAGATGCAGCAGCGTTTTCCGCAGTTCGATTTTTCGGGGATCGCGCTCGGGCTCTACGAACCCGAATTCGGCGCGCTGATGGCGCGGCGGGCGGTGCAGACGCTGGTCGATCGCTTCGTGCGCGCCGGCGGCAGCTATCGCCAGGCGGCGATACGCCCGCCCGATCCGGGTGCCGCACGACTTGACCAGGTGACCACGGCCGCGGGCGAAACGCTTTCGGCCGCGCGCTTCGTCTTTGCCTGCGGGCCCTGGCTGCCCAAGGTTCTGCCCGACCTTCTCGGCCGCCGGATCTTCCCGACGCGGCAGGAAGTGTTCTTCTTCGCGCCGCCAGCGGGCGACGCGCGCTTCGGTCCGGGCCAGTTTCCCGGCTGGGCCGATTTCAATCATGGCGACATCTATTACGGCTTTCCCGATCTCGAAAGCCGCGGCTTCAAGATCGCCCATGACGCGCATGGGCCGCCCATCGATCCCGACGGCAGTGATCGCACCCCCTCGCCCGCTGCGCTCGCGGATGTCCGCGCCTTCATGGCGCGCCGCTTTCCCGCGCTGGCCCACGCACCACTCAGCGAAGCGCGCGTCTGCCAGTACGAGAACAGCGCCAATGGCGACCTGCTGATTGACCGTCACCCGCGCTGGCCCAATGTCGTGCTCGTCGGCGCGGGATCGGGGCACGGCTTCAAGCATGGCCCCGCCGTCGGGCGCTATGCGGCCGCGCTTGTCACCGATACGCTGGGCACCGCCGAGCAGCGCTTCTCGCTCGCCTCAAAGGGCGAAACGCAGGGCCGCGCGGTGCATTGAACAGGGGCATGGGATGACGCCGGGCAAGAGTATCGCCGCGCTGGGAAGCGTCCTCGGCACGGGCGCGTTGCTGCTCCAGTTCGCGATCACCATCCCTGCCTCGATCGACGCGGGCCGCAGCCTTCCCGGTTCGATCGTCTTCTTCTTCAGCTTCTTCACGATCCTCACCAATATCGGGCTGGTGCTGGTATATCTTGCCGAACTCCGCCCGCGCCCCGGCCTGCGTTTCTTCCGTGAGCCCGTGCACCGCGCCGCGCTGGCGGCGGCGATCACCTTCGTGATGATCTTCTACCATCTGATGCTCGCGCGGCTCTGGGATCCGCAGGGACTGCTCCGCGTCGCCGACGGTATGCTCCATTACCTGCTGCCCGTGCTCTATCTGCTCTGGTGGCTGGGCTTCGTCGCGCATCGCCGTCTCGAATGGGATGCGCTGCCGCGCATGCTCGCCTATCCGGTGCTCTATGTTGCGTGGGTGCTCGCGCGGGGCGCGGTGGTGGGCGAATATCCCTATCCCGCGCTCGAGGTGCAGCGCCTGGGCTATGCGCAGGTGAGCGTCAACATCGGCTTTCTCTTCTTGCTCTTCGCCGCGCTTAGCATTGTCGTCATCACGATTGACCGGCTGGTGCCCCGACGCTCCGGCTGAGCACGATCAGGTCGTGCAACGCGCCGTCACGCCCCATCACATGATCCCCCAACAGCGCCTCGCGCACGAAGCCCATGCCCTCGAACAGCGCGATCGCCGCCGCCTGGTCGGGCGTCATCCTGGCGATGAGCTTCCTGAGGTCGCGCTGTCCCGCCATCCGAAAGCTCTCCTCGAGCATCGCCGCGCCCAGACCCGCGCCCCGCAGCCTGGGGCTGACGAGCAGCCGAACCTCGCCGACATGCGTTGACCAGCCCAGCGGATCGCGCACCAGCGCCGAGGTGCCGACCACACTCGAAGGCCCCTCGGCGATCAGGCTGTCGATGAAGCCGTCCTCGATCTCGGCGAGCCATGCCTCGACCACCTTGCGATGCTTCAGGTCGCGGCCGAGGAAGAGCAGGTCGTGCTCGGGCAGCGTGCGCGTGAATTTGAGCATCGCTTCGAGGTCGTCGGATCTGAAGCGGCGGAGCGTCACGATCTTGCCTGCGCAGTCGATCGTTCTGGGCAAGTCGTTCACAGCGCATGCTCCCACAGCCGGGCCGGACCGGTCGGCAACCGCCATGACGCCATCCTACCACCAAACGCCGCGCTCGACTTGATGTTGGACAAATCGCGGCGCCGGTCGTCCCGCTATCGCAACGATCAGGCGCTGAAGGCGCGCCGTCCGCGTGCGACGTGCATGCGGTGGCCGGGCAGCGTTGCGGTCGAGCGCGTCCGCACGTCCGGGATCATCACCCATTCGCCGGTGACCCGCTCGGGGGTGAGCTCGATCGCCATATAGCCGCGATGCGCGGTGTCGGCCCATGCCAGCTCGGGGCTCGACTCGCGCAGGCGGCGCGCGACCGTCGCGGGCGAGGCACCCGTCAGATAGGTCTCATAGCCGGGCGATGTGACGCTGTGCCCGCCGAATTCGACGCCCGCGGGCTTGCCGTCCTCGGCGAGTGCGAAGGCCCATCCATTATGGCTGTCGCCCGACAGCACCACCAGATCGGCATCGGCCGCCTGCGCTGATTTGAGGAAGCGCGACCGCGCCGCGGGATAGCCGCCCCAATTGTCGAGATTGTTGGGGATGCCGGCCCTGCCCGCCGTCTCGCCATTGCGGACGCGCGCGATGACATGGCCGGGCGCGTCGCGATTGAGCAGCTCGAGCGATCCCGTCGGGGTGATCAGCCGGCCGACATTGACCTGCTGCGCCACGATCTGCCACTTCGCGCCGCGGCGGACCGATGTCTTCAACGCCTCGGCGAGCCAGGCTTCCTGTTCTGCGCCCATCAGGCTGCGCGCGGGATCGGCGAGCGGGCCATCACGGAACGCCGCGAGCCCGGCATTGATATCGCCGCCACCCTTGAACAGCGGATCGAGGTCGAGCTGTTCGCTTCGGCCCGAAAGGCGCGTCTCGGGGCGCAGGATCGTCGCCAGATCGCCGATGTCGTACGACGACCACATTCGCCCCGAAACGGGCATCCATTCGTCATAGGCGCGCACCGCCGCCCCGCAGCGCTCGGCATAGTCGCCCTCGCCGCGCTGGTGGTTCTGCGCGCCGTTCGCCCATGCGTCGTTGGCGATCTCGTGATCGTCCCACTGCGCGATCATCGGGAACATGCGGTGGAGCAACTGGAGGTCGGGATCGGCGCGATAGCTGGCATGGCGCAGCCGATAATCGGCGAGCCGGATCGTCTCGCCCACGGGTTCGATCAGCCGTTGCTTCATCGCGACATCCGCGCCTGGATAGGTGCCGCGCTGATATTCGTAGAGATAGTCGCCGGTGTGGACCATCAGGTCGAGATCGCGCCGCTGCGCGGCATGAGCATAGGCATTGAACCAGCCAAAGCCCAGGTTGGCGCACGAAAACACGCCGAGTCCGAAGCGCTTCACCGGCCCGACGGGCAGCGTGCGCGTCCGCCCGATCGGCGAGCGCTCGCCTGCGGCGGTCGAAAAGCGGTAATAATACCAGCGATCGGGATCGAGCCCCTCCACCGTCACGCGCGCGGTAAAGTCTGCATCGCGCCGCGCGCTGAGCGACGCAGCCGCCTTGGGACCGAGAAATTCGGCGTTCTCGCAGAGTTCGACCATCAGCTCGGCATCGTCGCCACTGGCGGGCACATAGCGTGTCCAGAGCAGCACGGATGCTGGCCCCGGCTCGCCGCTCGCAACGCCATGCGTATAGCCCCTGGCGGTCAGCAGCGTTGCGGCGCCCGCGCCGCCGGGGAGCACGAGCGCGCCGAGCCCGAAGCTGCCCCCCAGTATCAGGCTGCGGCGATCGATATGCAGCGGCATCCACTCCTCCCTCGCGTCACAGCCCGTTGCACCGGGATCATGGCATGGCTGTTACACCCCGAAGCCTTTCGAGGAACAGCTCGATATCCGCGGCATCGTGATAAAGGCCAAGCCCGATGCGCAAGACCTCGCCGCGCACGTCGACGGTGACCTTTGCCGCGTCGAGCTGGCGATACCAGGCCTGCGCCTCGGGTGATCGCAGCGCGAGGAAGCGCGCATGGTCGCGGCCGTCGAGCGGGTTGAGCAGTTCGGCCGCGGCAAAGGGCGTATGGTCGATCCGATCGACAAGCCGCTGCTGCAAGCCTGCGACATGCGCAGCCGCCGCTGCAGTGCTCAGCCCCTCGCGCGCGAGCATGCGACGCACCGCGACGAAGCGGTAGAGCCCCGACGGGTCGAAGGTTGCGCCGAGGAAGCGCCGCGCATCGGGCGCATAGCCGATCGCGCCCGGCGGCAGCGCGAGATCGTCGAACTCGGCATACCAGCCGCTGATCTCGGGTCGCGTGCCGAAGCCCGGCGGGCAGTGCATGAAGGCGACACCCTCGCCCGCCATCGCATATTTGTATCCGCCCGCGACGTAGAAGATCCGGTCTGCCACCGCGGAGAGATCGGTCTCCACCGCCATGAAGCCGTGATAGCCGTCGACCACCACCCAGGGGCCGTCGGGCGCCGCCAGTTGGGACAGCTCGGCGAAGCGCTCGAAGACATGGCCGCTGTTGAAGAAGACATGGCTGACGAAGATCAGGTCGTGGCTGCCCGCACGCGCGGCGCCGAGGAAACGCTCGGCAAAGCTGTCCAAGGGCGCGACGGGCACGGTCTCGAGGACAATCCGCCCCGATTCGACCCAGCGCGCGGCCTGGCGGCGAAAGCTGTGAAACTCGCCATCGGTGGAAAGCACGCGCACCGGCCCGCTGCCCCGTGCCGAGAGCAGCCGCACCATCAATTCGTGCGTGTTGGACGCGAAGACGATGGTGGCGGGATCGGGCAGGCGAAGCTCGGCCGCGACCTCGGCCTGCGCGGCGGGCCAGACCTCGCCCATCACCCTGTCCCATTTGCGATCGGCCAGGAACGCGCCGTCTTCCCAGCATTGCCGCTGCCCCTCGAAGCTCGCATCGGGCCAGAGATGGTGCGAATGCGCCGCCAGATGCAGCCGCCCCTCGCGTTCATGCGCATCGAGCGCCTGGCGGAACAGGCCCTTGTTACTCACAGCTGCGTCCGGAGCGTCCAGAGCTCGGGAAAAGCGCGCTTGCCGACGGTCGACTGGAGATATTGCACCCCCGCAGTGCCGCCCGTGCCGCGCTTGAAGCCGATGACGCGCTCGACGGTCTGTGCGTGCTTGTGCCGCCAGGTGGCAAGCGCATCGTCGAGGTCGACGAGTTTCTCTGCGAACTGGTACAGATCCCAATAGCGTCCGGTATCGCGATAGACCTGCGCCCAGGCGGCCTCGACCGCGGGATCGGGCTGATAAGGTGTCGCCCAGTCGCGCGTCAGCGCGCCCTCGGGCACCGCGATGCCCCCGCGCGCCAGCGCACGATTGGCCTCGTCCCACAGGCTCGGCGCCTCGAGCGCCGCGCGCATCGCCGCCTGCGCGTCGGGCCGGTCGTCCTGGAAGCGCAGGAAGCCGCCATCCTTCAGCCCGAGCAGATATTCGACGGTGCGGAACTGGTCGGACTGGAAGCCCGAGCTGGTGCCGAGCACATGGCGGAACTGCGTATAATCGCTCGGCGTCATCGTCGCGAGCACATCCCAGCTCAGCGTCATCACCGCCTGGATCCGCGAGACGCGCGCCAGCCCCTTATAGGCGGGCACCAGCTTGTCGTCGCGCACCATCGCGATTGCGAGCCGCAGCTCGGCGATGATCTGCTTGAGCCACAGTTCCTTGGTCTGGTGGATGATGATGAACAGCAGTTCGTCGTGCCGGTCGGACACGGGATGCTGCGCGGAAAGCACGTCGTCGAGCGCGAGATAGCGCGCATAGGTCATGTCTTTGGCGTCGGTCATGAATGCCTCGGAGCGGATGGCATGGGTTGGTTGCGGCCAGCCTATCGCGTTCCGCGCCGTCCGAAAAGGACGGCGCAATATCATTTCATGAACGCGCTAGATTCGTTCAGCCTGGCTCACCGCATCCGCCGCACGCAGGGCGGCGAGAATTCGTATCAAATGGTGGAGGTCGTTGACCTCGAGATCGACCGTGAAGGTGTGGAAGCTGCCGTCGCGATTCTCCAGCCTCAGGTTCAGGATATTCGCCTTGTGCGTGCCGAAGATGCCGGCCATCACCGCGAGCGCACCAGGCTCGTTCTTGATGACGACCTGGAGCCGCGCGGTGCCGCTGTCGGATGCCTCGCCCCAGGCGAGATCGATCCAGTCGGCGTCGACGCCGTCGGAAAGCGTGTCGCAATCGATGGTATGGACCTCGATCCCTTCATTGGGCCGTCTCAACCCGACGATCCGGTCGCCGCGCACGGGATGGCAGCATTCGGCGAGATTGAACGCGACCCCGGGCGTCAATCCGCGGATCGAGATCGCCTCGCGTTGCGCGGGCGCGTGGCCGCCGGAGACGTTGCTGCCCGTCGAGCCTGGCATCAGCGCCTCCATCACCTCGACGTCGGAGATCATCTGGCGCGCGATCGCCTCCATCAGCGCGGCCTCGTCGGCTTTCTTGAGCCGCTTGAGCGCCTCGCCGAGCGCATCGGGACCGAGCTGCGTTGGCAGGCGCCTGACGATCTCGTCATAGATCTTGCGGCCGAGCGCGATCGTCTCGTCGCGTTCCTTGTGGCGGACATAGCGGCGGATCGCGGCGCGTGCCTTGCCCGTCACGACGAAGTTGAGCCAGCCCGGCTGGGGTTCCTGTCCCTTGGATTTGAGGATCTGGACCTGGTCGCCATTTTCGAGCGGAGTCCTGAGCGGCACGACGCGGCCGTTGACCTTTGCGCCCACGGTCTGGTCGCCGAGATCGGTATGCACCGCATAGGCGAAGTCGACCGGGGTCGCACCCTTGGGAAGCTGGTAGAGCTCGCCCTTGGGGGTAAAGGCGAAGATCCGGTCCTGGTACATCGCCATGCGCGTGTGCTCGAGCAGTTCCTCGGCGCTGTCGGCGGTCTCGAGGATTTCGAGCAGGTCGCGAATCCAGCCCGCCTGCCCGTCGGACCGGTCGTGCTGCTTGTAGGCCCAGTGGGCGGCGAGGCCGAATTCGGCCTGGGCGTGCATCCCCCTGGAGCGGATCTGCACCTCGATCCGCGTCTCGCCGGCATGGATGATCGTGGTGTGGAGCGATTTGTAGCCGTTGCGCTTGGGGGTGGAGATGAAATCCTTGAAGCGCCCGGGCACCATCGGCCAGCGCTGGTGGATCACGCCCAGCGCGCGGTAACAGGCGTCGGCATCGTCGGCGATGATGCGGAACGCCATGATGTCCGAGAGCTGCTCGAAGCTGATGTGCCGTTCGGCCATCTTCTTCCAGATCGAATAGGGATGCTTCTCGCGCCCCGACACCTCGACCTCGATCCCCGCGCGGCTGAGCAGCAGCTTGAGCCCCGAGCTGATCTTGGCGATGCGGTCGCCCCCGCCCTCCTGCAGCTGTTCGAGCCTTTTGGTGATCGAGGCATAGGCTTCGGGCTCGAGATGCTGGAAGGCGAGCGTCTGCATCTCCTTCATGAACTCGTACATCCCGATCCGCTCGGCGAGCGGCGCGTAGATGTCCATCGTCTCCTTGGCGATGCGCCGGCGCTTCTCCTCATTCTTGATGAAATGCAGCGTGCGCATGTTGTGGAGCCGGTCGGCGAGCTTGACGAGCAGCACGCGAATGTCGTCGGACATGGCGAGCAGGAACTTGCGCAGGTTCTCCGCCGCGCGCTCGCTCTCGGTCTGCGCCTCGATCTTGGAGAGCTTGGTCACGCCGTCGACGAGCCGCGCGACATTGGGACCGAAGATCTTCTCGATCTCGTCCTGCGTGGTCAGCGTATCCTCGATCGTGTCGTGGAGGATAGCGGTCGCAATCGTCTCGTCGTCGAGCTTGAGGTCGGTGAGGATGCCCGCGACCTCGATCGGATGGCTGAAATAGGGGTCGCCCGACGCGCGCTTCTGGCTGCCGTGCATCTGCATCGAGAAGACATAGGCACGGTTGAGCAGCGCCTCGTCGGCGTCGGGGTCGTAGGAAAGGACCCGGTCTACAAGTTCATATTGCCTCAGCACGCGGCCCATTTGGGGTCGCGTGCCGGTGCTTTGCAACAGTTTCTTGGGCGTTATCGCGACGATTTACGCCTTGGCGTTGCACTTGGCGAGCGCCTCGGCGTCGAACTCCTCGGTCCCGGCGCGGAACGAGGCCAGCTGGCCGACCTCTTTGGCGAGCGATTCGCAGACAAAGGCGGCGCGGCTCTTGCCCTTGGTGGAAGAGGCGCAGCCATTGCCGTCGCACTTCCAGATCGTGTCGCGGACGACGAGACTCGCGGTCGCCGAAGCCGCGACGGGCTTGGCCGCATAGAAACTGCCGCCGGGCTGGGCGGAGGCGGCGGTCGCCGAAAGCAGCAGGAAAGAGGCCGCCAGCGAGGCGAACAGGGGAGCAAAGCGGATCATGGATTGCGTCCTTCGCAATTTAGGTTGCGAATCACTACCTATCAGGATCAATTGCAAGTTGCAACTTAAAACCTATATGAGTTGCATGACGGAAATTTTACGGTAGATTTGCATCATGGGCCTGAGAGAACCGCTGAAAGAGCTCGCGCAGCATGAATGCGGGCTTCCGTGCGCGCTTGAGGCGATGGGGGAGAAATGGTCCTTCCTCATCCTGCGCGCCGCCTTCAACCGCATCTGCCATTTCGAGGAGTTCCAGTCGGAACTCGGCATCGCGCGCAATATCCTTGCCAACCGGCTGTCGCGGTTGGTCGAGCACGGTATATTGATGCGGCAGCCGCTCGCCGAGGACCGCCGCAAGATCGAATATCGCCTGACCGAGAAGGGCGCCGCGCTTCTGCCCGCGATGCTCGCGCTCAGGCAATGGGGTGAGCGCTGGGAATCGGGCACGCCGTCGACCCCCGTGCTCGTCGACAAGCAGGATCTCCAGCCGATCCGCCCGATAAGCATCCGCGCGCATGACGACCGCGAACTGCGGCTCGAGGACCTGTGCTGGATGCACGCCGAGGAAATCCGCCCGATCGGCGAGACCAAGCAGCCCACGCTCGCCGACAAGGCAGCCTGAGCGATCGTCCCGGAAACGAAAAAGGCCGGGCAGATGCCCGGCCTTTTCATATCCAGCGATGCCGAGGCCGATCAGCCGTCGTAGTCGCCGCCGATATTCTGGTTGCGCGGCGGCGCGGCCGCGGTCAGGCGCAGCGCTTCGGCCGACTGGCTGAGCGAGCCGATCTCGTCGACGACATCGTCCTCGTCGATCTGGACACGCTGGAGCGAGCCGACGACGGCTTCCTTCATGTCCTCGGGGCGAATCGTCTCCTCGGCGATCTCGCGCAGCGCAACGACGGGATTCTTGTCGCGGTCACGGTCGAGCGTCAGATCGGCGCCGCCCGAAATCTGCCGGGCGCGCTGTGCGGCGAACAGCACGAGGTCGAACCGGTTGGAAACCTTGTCGACGCAATCTTCTACGGTAACGCGCGCCATAGCCGCTCCATTTGTCTGGCGAATATCGGAAAGAAGCCGCGAGGTAGCGATCCCGGGCGCATGAGTCAAGGAAATGACGCTTTTCCCTTGCCCTTTGATGGTGCCACACCCATTGATCGGGCATGGATGAGGCACGCCCCAAGCGGCGCGAGACGCCATTGGAGGTCGACGGCAATCGGCTGATACCGATCGTCGAGGGCCCCGCGCGGCTTCGGGCGCTGATAGCGCTGATCCAAAGCGCGCGCAGCCGTATCCGGCTCTATTATTATATTTTCGAGGCCGATGCATCGGGCACCGCGGTCCGTGAGGCGCTGCTCGACGCGATAAACCGCGGCGTACGCGTCTCGCTGCTCGTCGACGGTTTTGGCAGCAGCAACACGCCGTCGAGCTTCTTCGCCCCGCTCGACGAGGCGGGCTGTCAACTGTGCCGGTTCGCGCCGCGCTATGGCCGCCGCTATCTCCTCCGGAACCACCAGAAGATCGCGATCGCGGACGACAGCAGCGCGATCATCGGCGGCTTCAACATCGCCGATGACTATTTCGCGCCGGATGACGCGGGCAAGTGGCACGATCTGGGGCTGGAGGTCCATGGGCCCGCCGTCAGCTGGCTCACCGCCTATTTCGACGGCCTCGATCGCTGGACGCGATCGGACAACGCCAGCCTGCGTGCGCTCAGGCGGATGCTGATCGACACCATGCCCCCCGCATCGCGGGGGCCGCTGCGCTGGCTGCTCGGCGGCCCGACGCGGCGGCTGAACCCATGGGCGCGCGCGCTCAAGCACGATCTGGAACATGCGACGCGCGTCGACATGATCGAGGCCTATTTTTCCCCCGGCCGTTCGATGCTCAAGCGTCTGGGCGGCGTGGCCCGGCGCGGGGGCTGCCTGCGGCTCGTAACCGCGCAACGTTCGGACAATCCGGCCACCGTCGGCGCATCACGCCTGCTCTATGGCAGCCTGCTCAAGCGGGGCGCTGAGGTCTACGAGTATCTCCCCGGCATGCTTCACATGAAGCTGATCGTCCTCGACGACATCGTCTATATCGGCTCGGCCAATTTCGACATGCGCAGCCTGTTCCTCAATATGGAGCTGATGCTGAGGATCGAGGATGCGGGCTTTGCCGCGCATATGCGCGATTTCTTCAACCGCGAACTCGCCGATTGCGAACGCATCACGCCCGAGCTTCACAAGGCGCGCGCGACCTGGCTCAATCGCGTGCGCTGGGCGCTGTCATGGTTCGTCGTCAGCGTGATGGATTACACCGTCACGCGCCGGCTCAATTTCGGCCTCGATTGAGGCGTCTCAGTCCTTCCACGCCCAGTAGAGCTGTGCGGGAGGGATGTTCCAGAATTCGAAACCGTGGTCGATCCGCGCGAAATGCGGCGCGATGAAATCGCGGACCTTGGGCGAGAACTGATAGACGAGGAACGCGCCGCCGGGGCGCAGCGCGGCCTGCGTCTCTTCGGCGATCCTGGGGCCGACGCCCGTCGGCAGCGTCGAGAAGGGCAGCCCGGAGAGCACGTAATCGGCGTGATCATGGCCCTGTTCGGCGATGATCCGGCGCACATCCGCGGCCGATCCCAGCACCGGGATGAAGCGCGGATCGGGGATTTCCTCGGCCAGATATTCGATGAAGTCGGGATTGGTGTCGATCGCGATCAGCCTGGCATCGGGCGCCATCTTCTTCAGGATCGGGCGGCAGAAGGTGCCGACCCCCGGCCCATATTCGACGAAGACCTTGGTATTGGCCCAGTCGACGCGGCCGAGCATGTTGGCGATCAGCGTGTCCGACGAGGGGATGATCGATCCCACCATCACCGGATGCTTGAGGAAGCCCTTGAAGAACATCGCCCAGGGACCGGAGCGGCGGCGCGCCCACTCGACAAGCCATGCAGGCAGCTTGCGGCCGGTCTTTGCGGATGATGCGGGGGGCATGAAGTTCCTCGACTGTGACAACAGGGTTACGAGCCCTCGCAAATAAAGCGCGGCAATTCAAGTAGAGGTTAACCCGGGAACATAGCAGTTTTTCCTTCCGTTCGCGCCTCGTTCCGGCGTATCGGGGCGGCATGGGCACGAAACCGGATGGAGCGGTCGCCGCCAACGCCATGATCCGTCGGCGATGCCGGCGGTGAACGCGGCGGAGCGCGCGCGGCGGCGCGATTTCGGCCTGCTTTTCCTCGTGATGCTCACCATCGCGGCGGGCAACACCGCGTTGCAGTCGGTGCTCCCCGCGCTCGGGCGTTCGCTCAAGGTCGCCGACAGCGCGGTCGCTGCCGCCTTCTCGGTCTCGGCCGCGATCTGGGTGGTCGCCGCGCCCTTCTGGGCGAAGCGGCTCGATCGTCATGGCCAGCGCAAGATGGTGGTGACGGGGCTTGCGGGTTTCACCGTCTCGCTGCTGCTGTGCGGCGCATTCCTCGCTGCGGGCATTCTCGGGTGGATCGCGCCGGCGCTGACCTTTGTCGCCTTTATCGGCGGCCGGCTGATCTACGGCGCCTTCGGCGCGGCGACCCCGCCTGCGGCCCAGGCAATGGTCGCCGCGCGGACCAGCCGCGACGAGCGCACCAAGGCGCTGACCATGCTCGCCTCGGCCTTCGGGCTCGGCACCATCCTCGGCCCCGCGCTGGGTCCCTATTTCGTGCTGCCCGTCGTCGGGATGGCGGGGCCCGCCTTCGTCTTCGCGCTGATCGGGCTGGTCGTGGTGATCGCGGCCTGGCGGTTGCTTCCCGACGACAGCCCGAATGCGCATCCGCATGGTGCAGCGGCAAGCTATCCCTCGATCGGCGGGCAGTCGACGGGCGCGACGGTGACCGCGGCGATCGCGCCGCACTCGGTCGAGGTGCGACTGCGCGACCCCCGCATCTGGCCGTGGATGCTCACGGGGCTGGTGATGGGGCACGCCCAGGCGATGACCGGTCAGGCGATCGGCTTTCTCGTCATCGACCGGCTGGGCGGGCCGCTCGAGGCCGCGCTGCAGGCGACGGGAATCGTGCTGATGATGGGCGCGGGCGCCGCGCTGCTCGTGCAATGGGGGCTGATTCCGATGCTGGGGCTCGGCCCGCGCGCGCTGGTGCTGATCGGGCTCGTGCTGTCCGCGATCGGCTGCGCGCTGACCGGGCTCGCCACCGACCTCTATGGCATCGCGACCGCCTTTGCGCTGTCTTCGCTCGGCTTCGGCTTCACGCGACCGGGCTTCACTGCGGGCTCGTCGCTCGCGGTGGGGGCCAAGGCGCAGGGCTCGGTGGCGGGCAAGGTTACCGCGGTCAACGGCGCCGCCTTCGTGCTCGGACCATCGATCGGCGTGGGCATGTACGAGCTGTGGCGGCCGCTGCCCTATTTCACCGCGGCCGCCGCGCTCGTCCTGCTCCTCATCTATGCCCGGGTCAGTCTTCGCCCTTCGGACCGCGCGGACGCAGCATCCCCGGAGCGATGAAGCCGATCGGGTCGATCTTCAGCGCATCCTGTTTCAGCCGCGCCGCCATCGTCTCGTACTCGCGCTCCATCTCGGGCGTGACCGAGGCACGCGTCTCGGTCAGCGCCTTTTCGAAGTCCGCCATCGAGACCTTGTCCGAATCGAGCGACTGACGCAGCGCGAACAGACCCGCGCGCCGGACGAGATCCTCGAGATCGGCGCCGGTGAAGCGGTCGGTCCGCTGCGCCAGCTCGTCGAGGTCGACATCTTCGGCCAGTGGCATCTTGCCCGTCTGGATGCCCAGGATGCGCCGGCGGCCGCCCTCGTCGGGGACGCTGACATAGACGAGTTCGTCGAAACGGCCGGGACGCAGCAGCGCCGGGTCGATCAGGTTGGGGCGGTTGGTCGCGCCGATCACGACGACCGATTGCAACTCCTCGAGCCCGTCCATCTCGGCGAGGATCGTGTTGACCACGCGCTCGGTCACCTGCGGCTCGCCCATCCCGCCCCCGCGAGCGGGGACGAGGCTGTCGAGCTCGTCGATGAAGATCACGCACGGCGCGACCTGGCGCGCGCGCGCGAACAGCCGCGCGATCTGCTGCTCGCTCTCGCCATACCATTTGGAGAGCAGGTCACTCGATTTGGTGGCGATGAAGTTCGCCTCCGCCTCGCGCGCGACCGCTTTCGCAAGCAAGGTCTTGCCCGTGCCCGGCGGACCGTAGAGCAGGAAGCCCTTCGCCGGCCGGATGCCCATGCGCCGGAACGCATCGGGATTCTTGAGCGGCAGCTCTACGCCCTCGCGCAGGCGTTCGCGCGCATCGTCGAGACCGCCGATATCGTCCCAGCTGACATTGGGCGCCTGCACCATCACCTCGCGCATCGCCGAGGGCTGGACGCGCTTGATCGCGGCCATGAAATCCTCGCGCGTGACCGAAAGCGTGTCGAGCACCTCGGGCGGGATCGTGCCTTCGGACAGGTCGATCCTCGGCATGATCCGGCGCACCGCCTCGATCGCGGCCTCGCGTGCGAGCGCGGCGAGGTCGGCGCCGACAAAGCCATAGGTCGTCCGCGCCAGTTCGTCGAGGTCGACCCTGTCGCCAAGCGGCATGCCGCGCGTATGGATGCCGAGGATCTCGCGGCGGCCGCGTTCGTCGGGTACGCCGACGATGATCTCGCGGTCGAAGCGTCCGGGGCGGCGCAGCGCCTCGTCGATCGCCTCGGGCCGGTTGGTCGCGGCGATGACGACGAGGTTGGTCCGCGCCTCGAGCCCGTCCATCAGGGTCAGCAGCTGCGCGACGAGCCGCTTCTCGGTCTCGCCCTGCACCTGCCCGCGCTTGGGCGCGATCGAATCGATCTCGTCGATGAACAGGATCGAGGGCGCCGCCTTCTGCGCGGCCTCGAACACCTCGCGCAGCTTCTTCTCGCTCTCGCCATAGGCCGAACCCATGATCTCGGGTCCGTTGATCAGGAAGAATTCGGCGTCGCTCTCGTTGGCGACCGCGCGCGCGAGCCGCGTCTTGCCCGTGCCCGGCGGGCCGTGGAGCAGCACGCCGCGCGGCGGATCGACCCCCAGCCGCTGGAAGAGCTCGGGGTAGCGCAAGGGAAGCTCGACCATCTCGCGCAACTGGTCGATCGTGCCCACCATGCCGCCGACATCGTCATAGGTGACGTCGGCGCGGCGCGCCTCCTTGGGCTCGGCATATTCGGGGAGCAGCTCGATCTCGGTCTCGGCGTCGATATGGACGATGCCCTTGGGGCTGGTCGAGACCACCGCGAGACGGATTTCCTGCAGCGCATAGGCGGGGGCGGCGAGCATCTGGCGCAGCTGCGGCGGCATCTCGCCGCGGTCGACCTGCTGCTGGCCTACGGTTGCGATAACGTCACCTGCGGACAGCGCGCGTCCCATGAAGGTGCGCTTCAGCGCCGTGGTTGATCCCTGCAGCCGCAGATTCTGTTGTGCGGGTGCGAACACGACGCGTTGCGCGGGCTTGGTTTCGATCTTGCGGATCATGACGAAGTCGCCCGACCCGACCCCCGCATTGACGCGCTGGAGGCCGTCGAGACGCACCAGGTCGAGCCCTTCGTCCTCCTGATAGGTCAGCACCGCGCGCGCTGCGGTCGGGCGTTTGCCCGCGATTTCGACGATATCGCCTTCGGCGAGGCCCAATGCCTGCATCGTCGTGCGTGAAAGCCGCGCAAGGCCGCGGCCGCTGTCATCGGGGCGCGCGCTGGCAACCTGCAGCCGCCGTCCCTGGGTTTCCTCGTCAGCCATCGGCCATCTGCTCCACTGTCAACGACAGCGGCTAGATAGGGGCCGTCTCCGACGCTTTCGACCCTGGAACAAAAAAAAGGCCGGTCCCGAGGGGCCGGCCGTGAAAGTTTTTAGGAGAGGATGCCTGAAAGGCCTGCTCTATGTGCACTGCAGCAAAAAATGTTGCAAGTGCGAAAGACCCCTTTACGCTTGCAATGATTGCAATCATAAAAGTGTCACGGACAACCAATATGAGGCGGGCGGTGTTTGGGCCGTGTGTAGCGGAGCAAGGAGAATAGATGCGGCGTTTGCCCCCCCTGACCGCGATCGAAGCCTTCGTACAGGTCGCCCGGCTCGGCTCGATCAAGGCCGCCGCGGAAGAGCTCGCGCTCTCCTCGCCCGCGCTCAGCCGCCGTGTCCAGGCGCTCGAACGCTTTCTCGGCCGCGCGCTGTTCAGCCGCCGCCACCAGGCGCTGGTGCTGACCGAGGATGGTGAAAGGCTGCTGCGCCAGATCGCGCCTGCGATCGACATGCTCTCGCTCGCGATCGACGATCTCGCCAACACTCAGGATGTGCTCCGGCTGCGGCTGGGTATCCTGCCGCTGTTCGCCTCGCAGAAGCTGATGCCGCATCTGCCCGAGCTCCGCGCCAGGCATCCCGAGCTTCACCTCGATATCGACACCGCCGCGCACAGCCTGTCGCGGCTCGGCGAGGGCCTCGACGTCGCGATCCCGCTGGCGCGCGAGATCGATCCCGCGCTCTACTCGCGGCGGCTCGGGCGCAACCTCGTCTATCCGATCGCGGCGCGCACGCTCACCGAGGGCCCCAACGCGATCCGCACGCCCGAGGATCTGGCGCGCACGACCGTGCTGATCCATCGCGACATGCCCGAAACCTTTGACGTGTTCCGCGCCACGCTCGGGCTCAACGGGCTCGAACCGCTGGCGATCGACCATTTCGATTCGGGCCAGCTGATGCTCGAGGCCGCCGCGGGCGGGCTCGGCGTCGCCTTCATGCTCGACAGCCATCTCGAGGATGCCGACGATCCGCGACTCGTCCGGCTTTTCGATATCGATGTCGAGAGCCCGTACAGCTACTGGTTCGCGTGCCGCCCGCGCGCGCTCGAGACGCGCCCGGTGCGGCTGTTCCACGACTGGCTGGTGCAGCTGTTCGACGCCTGAGCGATTAAGTCCTCCCCGAGCTTGCTCGGGGAGGGGGACCGCCCGAAGGGCGGTGGAGGGGTCTTGTTCATGCGCCTACCCCTCCACCATGCTTCGCATGGTCCCCCTCCCCAAGCGGAGCTTGGGGAGGACCTTGATTGTCAGCTCGTGCGCGCGGTGACGATCTTGCCGGGGGTCGCCGGCGGCTCGCCCTTGGGCAGCGCGTCGACATGCTCCATGCCCGAGGTCACCTCGCCCCAGACGGTGTACTGGCCGTCGAGGAAGCGCGCATCGTCGAAACAGATGAAGAACTGGCTGTTGGCGCTGTTGGGGTTCATCGCGCGCGCCATCGAGCAGACCCCGCGGACATGCGGCTCGCGGCTGAACTCGGCCTGCAGGTCGGGCAGCTTCGATCCGCCCATGCCCGTACCCGTCGGATCGCCGCCCTGCGCCATGAACCCGTCGATCACGCGGTGGAAGATCACGCCGTCGTAAAAGCCCTCATCGGCGAGCTGGCTGATCCGCTCGACATGGCCGGGGGCGAGGTCGGGGCGCAGCTTGATGACGACATCGCCGCCATTGTCGAGGGTAAGGGTCAAAGTATCCGCCATGATCGGCTCCCGGCAAGAAGGGGGTGGAAAACTGTCGCCCCATATAACAATCCCTGTCGGCAGGGAAAGGGCGGCACATCCGCGCGAGGGTGAGGCGGAGGCAGCGCGGGTCGCGTGCACGCCGCCTCCGCCGGGGCTTGCACGCAAGCCTGCGCCATTCATCCCCGATAGCGGCGGCCAAAAACATCCATCTTGCGTGCTAGTGGACGGATTGCCTGTCCGGTTTCGAGCGCCTAGAGCAACAATCTTCCAGGGGCGGTGTTTCACGAGGGGAGGCAGCGATGAGCGAGACCGAGCTGAAACCCGTGCCCGAAGACGCCGCGGCTGCCGCGGAGCCCAGCCATGACGCCGAGGACCGGCTGACCCCCGAATTCGTCTCGAGCGTGCTCGATCGCGTCGATTCGGGTGATGCCGAAGGCGCGCACGCGCTCGTCGAGCCGCTCCATCCCGCCGACATCGCCGATCTTTTCGAGCTGACCCCCTCGGACCAGCGCCAGGCGCTCGCCGCCGCGCTGCCCGACCTGCTCGACGGCGATGTGCTCGCCGAGATGAACGACTATGTCCGCGAGGACCTGATCGACGCGCTCGAGCCGTACCAGGTGGCGGAGATCGCGGGCGAGCTCGATACCGACGACGCGGTCGCGATCATCGAGGACATGGAGGAGGACGACCAGCGCGCCGTCCTCCGTGCGTTGGCGCCCGACGACCGCGCCGCGATCGAGGAGGCGCTGTCCTATCCCGAGGAGTCCGCGGGCCGCCTGATGCAGCGCGACCTGATCGCGGTGCCCGAGCACTGGACGGTCGGCGACGTGCTCGACTATCTGCGCAGCAACGAGGATCTGACCACCGATTTCTGGGAAGTCTATGTCGTCGATGCGGCGCATCATCCGATCGGCTGCTGTGCGCTGAGCTGGGTTCTGCGTACCCCGCGCTCGATCGCGGTCTCCGACGTGATGGCGCGCGAACAGACGTTGATTCCGGTCGACATGGACCAGGAAGAGGTCGCGCTCAAATTCCAGAAATATGCGCTCATCTCGGCCGCGGTGGTCGACCAGTCGGGGCGCCTCGTCGGCATGATCACCGTCGACGACATCGTCCACATCATCCAGGAAGAGGCGGGCGAGGATATCCTCAAGCTCTCGGGCGCGGGCGAGGGCGACATCAACGAGCCCGTGCTCGACAGCTACAAGAGCCGCGTGCGCTGGCTGATCGCCAATCTCGCCACCGCGCTCGTCGCCTCGACGATCATCGGGCTGTTCGAGGGTACGATCGCGCAGATGGTCACGCTCGCCGTGCTCATGCCGATCGTCGCGGGCGTCGGCGGCAATGCGGGAACGCAGACGCTTGCGGTGACGGTCCGCGCGCTCGCCACCAACCAGCTTACCCAGTCCAATACCTGGCGCAGTATCATGCGCGAGATCAGGGTGGCGCTGCTCAATGGCGTGACCGTGGCGGCGGTGATCGGCATCGGCGTTGCGTTGTACTTTTCCAATCCGGCGCTGGGCGGCGTGATCGCGGCGGCGATGATGACCAATATCCTGATCGCCGGGCTTGCCGGCGTCGTCGTGCCGCTGACGCTCGACCGCTACGGCACCGACCCCGCGGTCGCCTCCTCGATCTTCGTCACGATGACGACCGATTCGATGGGCTTCCTCGTCTTTCTCGGCCTCGCGGCGGCGACGGGGCTCGCGGGATAGCTTGATCTTGGCGGCGCGCGCGCCCAATTGCGCGTCATGGCGGAACTCAATCTCACCAAGGTCGCGGTCGGCTGCGCCTCGCTCGACATATTGGCCCAGCGCATCGCCGCACGCAGCGAGAACGAGGTCGCGATCGTCACCACGCGCTACCGGCCGACGCGACACGAGGAACTCATCGGCGGCTCGCTCTTCTGGATCATCAAGCACATGCTCGTCGCGCGCCAGACGATCCTGGGTTTCGAGGAGATGGCGGACGAGAAGCGCTGGATGATCCGGGTCGATTCGCGGCTCGTCACGGTCCAGCCGCGCCCGCGCCGCGCGCATCAGGGCTGGCGCTATCTGAAGTCCGCCGATGCCCCCGCCGATCTCGGCGCACTAGGCGACGCCGACGCGCTCCCGCGCGAGATGCTCGGCGAGCTTTCGGCGCTCGGGCTGGTCTAGGTCTTGGACCGATAAATCGGATGACCGGTTTCGGCGCAGTTGCTGACGTCGATCTGAGCCCTCTCCCGCTTTTGCGGGAGAGGCTACGGAGACTTGGCCGCTTGCGGCCTAGTCGCAGTCGGTGAGGGTCTTTTTCCCGGCCGTTCAGCGGAGCCTGGTGCGTTGGTGAAAACGGAAGAAGACCCTCACCCAACCCTCTCCCGCGAAAGCGGGAGAGGACTTAAGGTCCCCCGGCACCAAATCATGCAAAGCGATGCCCCGGTTATGCCCGCTTTGAAAATTGGTAGTTCGTTAACCAAATCGAGAGGGCTTTTGGCCTAATGTCCCTCGTCTGAAACATGTCAGCCGGGGTGAATATGGTCCTGTCTCCGCTCGATGCGGCCCAACTGGTGGTGCCGCGCGCGCCGCGCGACATACTGGTGGTCGACGACAGCCGGACCAACCTTCAGGTCATTGGCCGTCGCCTTGGCCAGATGGGCTATCGCTGCTGCCTGTGTGCGGGCGGCCAGGAGGCGCTCGACCGGCTCCAAGGCCGCAGCTTCGATCTCGTCCTGCTCGACATGGTGATGCCGGGCATGTCGGGCATGACGGTGCTGCGCGAGATCCGCAGCATGGCGCACCGCCGCCACATTCCCGTGCTGATGATCACCGCGCGCAGCGATCCTGATGCGGTGGTCGAGGCGCTGGGCGGTGGCGCGGACGACCATGTCGCCAAACCCTTCGAATTCGAGGTGCTCGACGCGCGAATGCGGCGCCTGATCGAGCGCGCGCAGGAGGTCGACGCACTGCGTCGGTCCAACGAAACGCTCGACGCGCGGATCGCGCACCGCGCTATCGAGATCGGCGAACTGCGCGCCAGCTTCCAGGAGATGCTGGCCGATCGCCAGCAACTCGCCAACTCGCTTCACGCCCTCGAGCAGCGGATCAGCCAGCTCGGCGGCTAAGCCTGCCTAACCGACGAGATGGATCGAAAGCCCCGTCGGCAACGGCGGGCCGGGCAAGCCCGTCACGCGCACCGCGTCGGCGCGGATGCGCGCCTGGATTGCGGCGGGCAGATCGGGCGCATGGAATACGGTATCGGCCTGCCCCAGCAGCCGCGCCTCGCGCAGCGTGAGGTCGTCGGGATCGTCCGAGCGCAGCATGATCGTTACCAGTCCCGTCGGTGCGGGCGCATCGGGCGCCGCCAACCAGCGCGCCACGTCCTCGGCACCCTGTTCGCGCAGCGGATCAAGCGCTCCTTCGAGCGCCGCATCGATTGCCCGCCGCCGCTGGCCGGGCTCGGGCCAGCGCGCGTGGATCGCGGCGCGGGCGCGGTGCAGCGCGGTCGCGAGCTTGCCCAGCGATTGGGGCAGCAGCGCCTCGATCCGCTGGCGCAGCACCTTGGCGAGCCCCGCCGATGCGCCCCCCGTCCCGATCGCGACAAGCACGGGATCGCGGTCGACGATCGCGGGCAGCGTGAAATCGCACAGCGCCGGGCGATCGACCGCATTGACCAGCACCCCGCGCGCCTTGAGCCGCGCAACCGCGGCCCCGGCCTCGGCGTCGTCATCGGTCGCGACGATCGCCAGCGTCGCCTCATCGGCCTCGTCGACGATCATAGCGCCGGCACGTTCGAGCAGCCGCGCCTTGGCGTCGCGGGCTGGCCCTTCGCCGATCAGGATGACGGGACGGCCTTTCAGCCGCAGAAAGACGGGCAGGCTATGCATCGGCCCGTCTTGTCGCGCGTACCGATGCGATTGCCAAGCAGCGCGTCAGTCGCCCAGCCAGTCGGGCACCGAATCCCCCGCGATCAGCGCCTCGAGCGGCTGGCGTGCGCGGACCACCGCCCAGCGGTCGCCCGAGACCAGCACCTCGGGGGTCAGCGCGCGGCTGTTATAGGTGCTCGCCATCGTCGCGCCATAGGCACCCGCGGTCATGAACGCGATCAGGTCGCCCGCCTCGACACTGTCCATCTCGCGCGCGGTGGCGAAGGTGTCGCCCGTTTCGCAGACGGGCCCGACGACATTGGCGGTGAAGCGCGCGCCCGAAGGCGCAACCGCGCGAATATCGTGCCACGCGTCGTACAGGCTGGGGCGGAGCAGGTCGTTCATCGCGGCATCGGCGATCACCCAGGGATGCGTCACGCCGTCCTTGACGCGGATCACGCTGCTCAGCAGCAGCCCTGCATTGGCGACGATCAGCCGACCCGGCTCGAAGGCGAGCCGTATATCCCACCCCTCGGTCACGCGCTTGACCATCGCGCCATAGTCGGCGGGGCTCGGCGGCACGGGCAGCGCGGGATCATAGGGCACACCCAGCCCCCCGCCGAGATCGGCGATCGTGATGTCATGCCCCGCCGCGCGCAATTCGCGGACCAGTCCGCCGACCTTGGCGAACGCGGCCTCGAGCGGCGCGAGCGCGGTCAGCTGGCTGCCGATGTGCACGGCGACACCCTGCAGCTTCAGCCCGGGCAGCGCCGCGGCGCGCGCATAGGCGCCAAGCGCGCTGTCGATCGGGATGCCGAACTTGTTCTCCGACTTGCCCGTCGAGATCTTGGCGTGCGTTCCCGCATCGACATCGGGATTGACGCGATAGGCGACACGCGCCTCGACCTCGAGCTCGGACGCAACCGCCGAGAGCATCTCGGCTTCCTGTTCGGATTCGAGGTTGAACTGGCCGATGCCGTGGGCGAGCGCGAGGCGCATCTCGTCGGCGGTCTTGCCCACCCCGGAAAAGATGATCTTTTCGGCCGGGATGCCCGCCGCGATCGCGCGGATCAGCTCGCCCGCCGAGACGACGTCCGCGCCGAATCCTTCGCTGGCGAGCACCGACAGCACCGCCCGGTTGGGATTGGCCTTGACCGCGAAGGATAGCCAGGGCTCGCCGCGCCCCGCGCCCGACAGCGCCTCGCGGAACACGCGGGCATGGCGCGCGATCGTCGCCTGCGAATAGACATAGACGGGCGTGCCCACCGCCTCGGCGATCGTGTCCAGCGGCACGTCCTCGGCGTGCAGCCTGTCGCTGCGAAGATCGAAATGGTTCATGGGTCAGGCGCTCGGCGGAAGGTCGAACTTGTCGTCCTCGCGCTCCTCGGATTGCTTCAGGATTTCGTCCTTGCGCTCGGGGCGCGCCTGATCGTCGGGAGTGATCATTTCCTCGGAGGTCGGCGCACGCCGTTCGACCGCGGGGACCGGCGGCAGATCGTCGCCCGCCACGCGCGTCAGCGGCTTCTTGCTGCCGCAGCCGGCCAGCGCGAGCGCCAGCATCGAGAACATCACCAGCCTCTTCATTGCGCCATTCCCAATACGCCCTTTGCCTCGACGATTCGCTTGTGAACCTCGGACGGCGCGGTGCCGCCATGGCTCGTGCGGCTTGCGACCGAGGCGTCGACCCGCAATAGCCCGAAACAATCCTCGGTGATACGCGGATCGACCGACTGGAGCACATCGAGCGGCAACTCGTCCAGCCTCACGCCGCGCTCCTCGGCCAGCTTGACGACGCGCCCCGTCACATGATGCGCCTCGCGAAAGGGGAGGCCGCCCGCGCGGACGAGCCAGTCGGCGAGGTCGGTCGCGGTCGCAAAGCCGCTTTCGGCGAGCGCGCGCATCCGGTCGGTGCGGAAGGTCGCGCTCTCGACCATCCCCGTCATCGCCGCGATCGACAGGCCCAGCAGGTCATGCGCCTCGAACACGGGCGGCTTGTCGTCCTGCATGTCCTTCGAATAGGCGAGCGGCAGCCCCTTCATCGTCATGGTGAGCGCCACCATGCAGCCCGCGATCCGGCCGCTATGCCCGCGCACCAGTTCGGCGGCGTCCGGATTGCGCTTCTGCGGCATGATCGACGATCCTGTCGACCACTGGTCCGAAAGCGAAACGAAGCCAAAGGGCTGGCTCGCCCAGATGATGAACTCCTCGGCCAGCCGCGACAGGTGCATCGCGCACTGCGTCGCCGCCATCAGATAGTCGAGCGCGAAGTCGCGGTCGGACACCGAATCGAGCGAATTGTCGGTGGGCCTGTCGAAGCCGAGCGCCTGGGCGGTCGCATGGCGATCAATCGGATAACCCGTCCCCGCGAGCGCCGCCGCGCCCAGCGGGCACTGGTTCAATCGCTGGCGTGCATCAGCGAAGCGCGAACGGTCACGCGCGATCATCTCGTAATAGGCCATCAGGTGATGCCCCAGTGTCACCGGCTGCGCCGATTGCAGATGCGTGAAGCCCGGCATCACGCTCGCGACATGCTCCTCGGCGCGCGCCACCAGCGCCCTTTGCAGCGCGGCGAGCGCGGGCTCGACCATGTCGATCGCGTCGCGCACCCACAGCCGGAAATCGGTCGCGACCTGGTCGTTGCGCGAACGTGCGGTGTGCAGCCTGCCCGCTGCCGGGCCGATCAGCTCGGCCAGCCGGCTCTCGGTCACCATATGGATGTCCTCGAGCGCCAGGTCCTCGGGAACGCCATCCGCCTCATATTCGGCCGCGATCGCATCGAGCCCTTGGCGGATCGCCGTGACATCCTCGCCGCCCACGATGCCCTGTGCGCCCAGCATCGCGACATGCGCCTTCGATCCCGCGATGTCCTGTTTCCACAGCCGCTTGTCGAAGGGGATCGAGGCGTTTATCTCGCGCATGACGGCGGCAGGGCCTTCCTCGAAACGCCCGCCCCACATGCTATTGGAGCCCTTGGTGCGGTCTTCGCTCATTCTACTCCTCGGCCTTGCAGCGCTCGGCGGCTGCGATAGGCAATCCGAACCCGCGCCGCAAGCGAACGTCGCTGCGGACAATGCGCAGCCAGAGGCGTTCACGGGCACGCTCGATATCGCGCAGCGCGGCACGGCCATGCCAAAGGAAAGCTTCGCCGCGCCCGATGGCAGCGAAGTGACGCTGGAGACGTTCCGGGGCAAGCCCGTGCTGGTCAATCTCTGGGCGACCTGGTGCGGGCCGTGCATCAAGGAAATGCCCGCGCTCGATGCGCTGGCGAAGCGACACTCAGGCAAGCTCAAGGTGCTCACCATCTCGCAGGATTCCAAGGGCAAGGCGGTCGTCGGCCCCTGGTTCGAAAAGAACCGCTACGCGATGCTCGAGCCCTATCTCGACCCCGAGAACAGGCTCGGCCTCAGCTATGCCAGCGGGATGCTGCCGACCACCATCCTCTACGACGCCGAGGGCAAGGAGGTCTGGCGCGTGATCGGCGGGATGGACTGGGACGGTCCGCGCGCCAACACGCTGCTCGCCGAAACCCTGGGCTGACCGGGCCCGCGCGCTGCGGCGGGGTGCGGCACAAATGCCGCATTCCCTGGGATTGTCTCCTACAGCGCTGTCCTACATCCGCGCATTGCGTCACGCTCCCCGCGCGACGCGCTCGGCCGCGTCACGGCGGGAGGAATTCACATGCGCATATGCGCGAGGTTTGCGAAGTTCGGCGGCAGCCGGACCGCCTCAGACGCGCGCGTCGCAGGCGTCGGCAGCGGCTTGCGACAGGTCGTGCAGCGCCTTCATCTGCGCAAAGCTCACCACCTGCCCCGCCATGATGTCGAGCTGCTGGACGAACGCGGAATCGGTCACGTCGCCGTTTTCACCGAAAACCGGGGTCATCGAGTTGATCGCGACCGCCATCGGTGTCGGCCAGCCCCTGAGTGCGTGCGTGATCGAGCGCAGCGTGGCCAGCGTCGTGCCCGTCGCCTGCCAGCCCGCAGCAACCGCGATCAGCCCGACCGCGCGCCCTTCGAAATAGGCGCGCTCGTCACCCGCCATGTCCTGCACATAGTCGAGTGCATTCTTGATCAGCCCCGAGACCGTTCCGTGATAGCCCGGCGACGCGATCACGACGCCATCGGCGCGGCGCAGCCCGTCGATCAGCGCACGCGCCTTGTCGGTGCGTTCGAGGATCTCCGGCGCGTACATCGGCATGTCGAGCGAAGGACCATCGAACAGCAGCGTCGCCGCGCCCTGCGCCTCGCAACGTGCCAGAACCTGTCGCAACGCCCTTTCGGTAGCGCTGCATTGCTTGACGGTGCCGCCAAGGCCGACGATCAGGGGCGGACGTTGTTCGGTGCTCGACATGCACGCCGCTATTGAAGAAATCGCGCAGCCGGGCAAGGTTCTTGTGTGTGGATAAGGGAGGGCGGGGCATGGCAGACGGACGGATCGACGCGCATGTCACCGAGACAGGCAAAGGCCCGCGTGTCCCTCCTTCCCCCCTGCCGTTGAGGAGCGCGTTGATGTCTCGTCCCTTCCCCCTTCGCCGCATTGCCGGATCGCTGCTGCTCGCGGCGTTGATCGGCGCGAGCACACCAGCCACGCCCGATTACGACCTGTTAATCCGCGGCGGCACGCTGTACGACGGATCGGGCAATCCGGGCGTGGTCGGCGACGTCGCGGTCAAGGGCGACCGCATCGTCCATGTCGGCGGCAAGGCGCCGGGGGCCGCAAAGCAAACGATCGACGCCGCCGGGCTCGCTGTCGCCCCCGGCTTCATCAACATGCTGAGCTGGGCCAATGACTCGCTGATCGAGGACGGCCGCGCGCAGAGCGATATCCGCCAGGGCGTGACGCTCGAGGTGATGGGCGAAGGCACAAGCAGCGGGCCGCTCAATGCCCCGATGAAGAAGCTCGCGGTCGAGCGCCAGGGCGACATCAAATATCCGATCACCTGGACGACGCTGGGTGAATATCTCGAATTCCTGACGAAGAAGGGCGTCTCGACCAACGTCGCGTCCTTCGTGGGCGCGGCCACTGTCCGCGAACATGTGCTTGGCGAGGATGACGTCGATCCGACGCCCGCCCAGCTTGCCGAAATGCGCCGGATCGTCCGTACCGCGATGCAGGAAGGCGCGATGGGCGTCGGCTCCTCGCTGATCTATGCGCCCGCCTCCTATGCGGAGACCCCCGAGCTGATCGCGCTCGTGAGCGAAGCTGCGCAGTGCGGCGGCATGTATATCAGCCACATGCGCTCGGAGGGCGATCGGCTCATCGAAGCGATCGACGAGCTGATCGCGATTGCGCGCGCCAGCGGCGCCCCCGCCGAAATCTACCATCTGAAGCAGGCGGGACGGGACAATTGGGGCAAGCTCGACGCCGCGATCGCGCGGATCGAAAAAGCGCGCGCCGAGGGGCTGCGCATCACCGCCGACATGTATCCTTACGCGATCGCGGGCACCGGGCTCGACGCCGCGATGCCGACCTGGGTGCAGGCCGGCGGGCAGGAGGCGTGGATCAAGCGACTGCGCGATCCAGCGATCCGCGCGCGCGTCGCCGCCGAAATGAAGGCGCCGGGCAAGGGATGGGAGAATCTCTATCGCGCCGCGGGCGGGGCGGAAAACCTGATCGTCGTCGGCTTCAAGAATCCCGCGCTCAAGCCGCTGACCGGAAAGACGCTTGCCGAGGTCGCCGCGATGCGCGGCAAGAGCCCTGAGGAAACCGCGATGGACCTCGTGATCGAGGACGGCTCGCGCGTCTCGACGCTCTATCGGCTGATGTCGGAAGACAATGTCCGCCGCCAGATCGGCCTGCCCTGGATGAGCTTCGGCTCGGACGAGGAAGCCGCCGCGACCGAGGGTGTCTTCCTCAAGTACAACAACCACCCGCGCGCCTATGGCACCTTCGCGCGCGTGCTCGGCCATTATGTTCGCGACCAGAAGGCGGCGACATTGCCCGATGCGATCCGCCGGCTCTCGGCGATGCCCGCCGAAAATCTCGGGCTCAGGGACCGTGGCCGGCTCGCCACCGGCTATCACGCCGACATCGTCGTCTTCGATCCCGCGACGATCGCCGACCGCGCGACCGTCGCCAAGCCCGCCCAATATGCGACGGGCATGCGCCATGTCGTCGTCAACGGCGCATCCGTGCTCAAGGACGGCGAGCATACCGGCGCCAGGCCGGGACAGGTTGTGCGCGGCGCGGGCTGGAGGGGCTGGCCCGACGGCGGACGCTGCCGGTGATCGGGGCTCAGGCGAGTACGCGCAGGCTGCCGCAGGGCGCCGATCTCTACGGCGATCTCGAGCCGCCGCCGCGCGTCACCCCGCGCCACTATGTCCCCGGCCTCGGCGTCGCCGCGCTGGCGACGCTCGCCGCGGGCTATCTGTCCGACCATTATGGCGCGCCGCTGACGCTGATGGCGCTGCTGATCGGGCTGTCGCTCAATTTCCTCAGCGCGGATGCACGGCTCGGGCCCGGACTCGCCTTCGCTTCGCGCACGCTGCTGAGGCTTGGCATCGTGCTTGTGGGCCTGCGCGTCACCATGAGTCAGGTTGTCGACCTCGGCCCTTGGGCGCTCGTCGCGCTGCTGCTGATCGTCGGCGCGACGATCGGCGCGGGCGTGCTTGCCGGGCGGACGCTGGGGCTCGGTGCG
The DNA here is from genome assembly GCF_058781925.1 of Sphingobium sp. FW306-1B-F04DB. NCBI lineage: Bacteria > Pseudomonadati > Pseudomonadota > Alphaproteobacteria > Sphingomonadales > Sphingobiaceae > Sphingobium > Sphingobium sp. FW306-1B-F04DB. The sequence goes on from NZ_JBYSXE010000039.1 coordinate 29,976, forward strand.
GCCTTCGGGACGCTTGCGGGCGGCGCGGTCGCGATCTGCGGCGCCTCGGCCGCGCTCGCGCTGGCGGCGGTGCTCGGCGAAAAGCGCGCGAGCCAGGCACAGCTGACGCTCGTCCTCGTCATCGTCTCGGCGCTGAGTTCGTTCGCGATGTTCCTCTACCCCATCGTCGCGCATCTGATGGGATTGGGCGACAAGGGTGCGGGTTTCCTGATCGGCGCGTCGATCCACGACGTCGCGCAGGCGCTGGGCGCGGGCTATTCCTTCTCCGCAGAGGCCGGCGAGACCGCCGCGATCGTCAAGCTTTCGCGCGTCGCGCTGCTCGCCCCCGTGCTCGCGCTGGTCGCGCTCGCATTTCCCACCGAAGGGGTGAAGCGGGACTCGCTCCTGCGCCTGCCCTGGTTCGTCATCGGCTTCTTCGCGCTGGCCGCGCTCAACTCGGTAATCCCGATCCCGCCGGCAGCGGGCGACCTCGCACAAAAGATTGCGAGCGCGCTGCTCGCTTGCGCCGTCGCTGCGACGGGCATGCGCTCGCCGATGAACACGCTGCTCGACAGCGGCCCCAAGCCCATGCTTTCCGTGGTGATTCCGACCCTGGTGGCGCTGACGCTCTCTGCGCTGGCGGCGCTGGTGCTCGGCTAGCCCCGGCGATACGCCCGAGGAGCGAATCAGACGAACAGCGCCACGCTCTGCATGCCGCTTGCGACAGGCACGCCATCGGCATTCCAGATCGCCATGGTCTGACTCGAGCAGCCGTTGCGCGCATAGTCGGCGCGCGAGCGCAGCAGCCACCATCCGTCGCGCGTCTCGGGCCGCGCGGTGAGCATGTTGAGGAGCCACGTCATCGAGCTGATCGGGCCGCGCTGGGTGGCCAGCCCCAGCGCCGCCGGGGGCAGCGCATCGGCGACCGCCATCAGCGCGATCATCGGATCGAGTCCGTCGCGTTCGCGCAGCCGGACCCAGCGCACCCAGTCGGCGCGGTCGAAATCGCCCTCCGCCTCAACATAATCGAAATGCTGGAAGAACTGGTCACTCCTGCCTGCCGCCGCGGGTGCGGGCGGCGGATCGGGGAAGATCGCGGGGGCCGCCATTGCGACATGATCGATATGCGAGGGCTGGTCGCCCATGAAAACGAAGGTGGCGGCAAGGCCGAGACCCACATCCGACTCGACATCGGCACTGACGAACGCGGCGGTGCGCCCCCGACGCAACGTACGCGCAGTGACCGCGACCTCGGCCGCAAGCGGCCCGGCAAACGAGATCTGGGCGGTGCGCAGCGGCGGCAGGTCTTCCGCGGTCGTCCGGGCGGCCTCAAGCGCGAGCGCCGCCGACAGCCCGCCATAGGCGGTTCGACCCTGCATCCAGCTTGCGGGAATGTCGAAGCGGCGCACATCGCCGCTCACCCTCCCTTCGGCGATGATTTCGGCCAATGTCGTCATCCGCGCATCCTGTCCATTTGCGCCGTGGATAAGGCTGCCGGCGCGGTGAGTGCAAGACCGGCTGTTCGATTGCTGCACGAATTGCTAGGCTTTTGGCTATGACGGGCGATACCATCACTACGAATCGGGGGGAGACGGCGCGTTTTCAGCGCAAGCGCGAGCTGATCCTCGATGCGGCGGCGGCCGAGATCAACGAGAATGGCGCGCGCGGCATGACGCTGGCCGATGTCGCCGCGGAGGTGGGCCTCAATACGACGAGCGTCACCTATTATTTCAAGCGCAAGGAACTGCTCGCGGCGGCCTGTTACGACCGCTCGCTCGACCGGATCGAGGCGATCGTGACGCATGCCGAGCGCGCGCGTGATCCGCGATCGCGCGTCCGCGCCTATGTCGAGGAGAGCTTTGCGCAGCGCGCGCGCATCCGGGAGGGTGAGGAGGCGCCCTTCACGGTCCTGTCCGATCTGCGCGCGATGGACGGCCCCGAGCGTGAGGCGCTCGCCGAGCGCTATCGCGGGCTGCTGCGCCGCATCCGCGGGTTCTTTGGCACAGCGGACAATGATCGTGCCAAGGCACTGCTGACCGCGCGGACGCATGTGCTGGTCGAGACGATCTTCTGGTTGCCGGGCTGGCTGCAGCATTATGCGACCGATGAATTCCCGCGGCTGGCAGCGCGGATGTTCGAGCTGTTCGACCATGGCCTTGCGCGCGACGGCGCCGGGTGGGCGCCGGTGCAGACGCTGCTTGCCGACCCCGCGCGGCTCGAGGGATCCGAGCTTGCGCGACGCAGCTTCCTCAGGGCCGCGACGCGGCTGATCAACGAACGTGGCTATCGCGGCGCGTCGGTCGACCGCATCGCCTCCGAGCTCAACGTGACCAAGGGCAGCTTCTACCACCATCTGGACGCCAAGGATGAGCTCGTTGTTGATTGCTTCGCCCGCAGCTTCGAGACTCTCGCCCAGGCACAGCGGGGCGCCGATCTGGCGGGCGGCAGCCAGTGGCAGCGGCTCTGCTCGGCGATCGCGATGGTGCTCGACGTCCAGTTTTCCGAGCGCGGGCCGTTGCTCCGGACCACCGCGCTGCAGGCACTTCCGCGCGGCGTGCGCGACGCGATGGTTGAGCGATCGGACCACGTGGCGCGGCGCTTTGCGGGGATGATGATCGACGGGATCAGCGAGGGGTCGGTGCGCGCGGTCGATCCGCTTGTCGCCAGTCAGACACTCGTCGCGATGCTCAACGCCGCCTATGAGCTGCACAACTGGGCCGATACGCTCGATCCCGCCGACGCGATCTCGCTCTATGCCTCGACGCTTGCTTTCGGGCTGTTCGACGATCGCGTGCTCGCCAACCAAGGGGTTCAGCCTGATTTCACAAGCTGAGCCGGGGTTGGCGATCAGCGCTCGGCGTCAGATGTGGAGCGGCGATGCCATCGAGATTGCAGCGCCGTTGGCAAAGGGCAGTGTCGTGTCGCAAAATGCGCATTGCGCGGAAATTCTTCCGATGTGCCAGTTGCTGTTGCCGCAGCCCGGGCAGTGGTTCGCCTCTTCACGATGATAGGTGATCCGGTAGCCCATCAGCCCCGGCTCAATCGCCCGGATCTGGTCGTTCGGCTGCACAACACGCATGCTACGTCCCCTTTCCCGTGGAAGCATAGCATGAACCGCCGACAGGGCGTTAGGTTTCGTCGACGAACCGAGGGTTTTTACGTAGTGGAAACGGAAACGGGGCGCCCGGGCGCCCCGTTTTGAAACAAAATGTCGATGCGATCGCAGCGGGTGAGGCCGTGATCGACGGCTCAGGTTGATTCAGCCTCAACCATCGAGTCGGTCAGCGGCAACGGCGCTTGCTGTCGATTTCCTTGCCAAGCAGCGCGCCCGCGGCGGCGCCCACGACGGTGCCGGTGGTGCGCTCGCCGCGCGTGTCGATCGCGCGGCCGAGCAGTGCACCGCCCGCGGCGCCCACAATCAGGCCCGTCGTGCCGTCCGACTTGCGGCAATATGTCCGACCGTCGCGACCGCGCCATTCCTTGTACTGGTAATGTTTACGCGCTTCGGCCTTTTCGGTCGGCAACGCCATCGTCGCTGGAATGGCGAGCGAGAGGGCGCCAAGAGCAAGAACAAAATTACGCATAGCAACTTCCCTTTTATTGATTTTGATCAATGACCTCGTCTGAACGCGTCCATGATGTCTGCGGTTGCATGAACCTGATACAACAACGCAAGGCACTGAAAGATAAGGCGTAAAATGTGCAAAGAGGGCATTGCGCCGGCCATTGCCACGTTTGACGCCCCGGCTATGGCATCCCCATCCAGTCTTCCGAGCAGTATCGGCGCGAAAGGCGTCGGAACGCCCATTTCCTTCGACGAACCGCGCTATACCTTGTCCCGCCACACCGATGCGCGGAGGGGCAAAGGCGCCCCGCAAGCTTGTGTGACGGGCGCCGGCATGGCATGGCCCCCGTGCAGCCGGTCATTGTGCTGCTTATCCCCGATATCCCCGTTATCCACAGGTCAAGACCCCGATTTTGGGCATTGTGCGACTCGACCTTCCATGGAAATCTCCGTCTGTAGCCAAGAGCGGCCGGACGGAAACGAAGGGTCGAGATCAGGCGACAGGCTGGTGTGGAAGAGCGATTTCCCTTGGGAAATCAATCAGGAAACAGCAGTCAGGGCGATCGATGAGACAGGCTTTGGTGAAGCGCAAGCGGAAACCGGGCACAGATCATGACGAAGCCCATGCAATGTCGGCGCGCTTCGGTGCAAGGACAGGGCAAAACGCCAGGGGCCGCGTGGCGTGTCGCAAGGCACGGAAACCGGACCCGGCGCAGTGGGGGCTGGCAGCAATGCCAGCCCCCATTCGTATACGCGACGCAGCGGCATCGTGGCCGGAACTGACGCCATGACCTCATCCGGCGCTTCTCCCCGATATCCCCGTTATCCACAGGCCAAATGCCCCGCTTTGCGCTTTGCACGACTCGGCCATGCATGAAAGCATCGCACCCAGCCGAAAAGCGCTGAGCGGATACGAGCGGGGCTTCGCGGCGACGGCGCCGCTGCCGGCCAGCGATTTTCCCGAGGAAGTCCGCGGCGCAGCTGGTGCCTGGCAATCGACGTCGATCATCGCAAAGGCTTTGCGAGAGCGCCCGCCGCGCGAGGTCGTCGAAGAGATGCCGTGCGGGGCAAGGTCGTTCGACAAGGGCCGCGCAGAGGGTGCCTGAGAAAGGGTCGACGGTCGCGAATGTGGGCGATCCGGACTTGGCGCGTGGGGGCTGGCAGCAATGCCAGCCCCCATTCGCTTGCAAGCGACCGGACAGCCGCTGCGGTGGGGCGTCTCGCGCGCCATTTCATGCTATAAGCGCACATCGAGGGTCGCGGGCCGAACGGCGTCGAGAAAAGGAGGTGCGCGGTGTCGATCGACCGGAAGCAGGTGGAGCAGGAATTCCGCGATGCCGCGGGACAGCGGTCGCCTTTGCCGCCGCGAGCCGACGACGGGCGCGTCGATGGTGCCTGGATCAAGGACGACTATGACGACAAGCAGCGCGCGCAGATGCTCGAGGTCGAGAGCGAAGGCCCCGCCGAAGGACTGATCCAGAGCGACATGCTCCCCGATCTGGGTGGCGACGCCGACGCCGACGAGATCGAGGACGACGGCGACGCGCTGGGGAGCACTATAGATACCAACCGTCCGCGCGGCCGACGCGACGATCAGGGGTAAGCCGGGCGCCGGCTATGTTGCCCGACTGCTACTTGAACTTGAGTTCGCGCAGCAGCATACTGCCTGTCCGTCCTCGACATCGACCATTGCGACTTCCCAATAGACGTCCGGTACATATGAGCTTTCCTGCGCCGCCGTAGGCGTGGTGAACAATGCGGCAAAGGCAAGCGCCGCGCGCGCGATGCCCGCGATCAGATCGTTCCTGATCCATATCCCAATCTCGGCCGGCCGCGCCACGGCGCGTTGCACAGGCGCGAACGCAACATTCCGGGACGGCACGCGGTGCGGGGTTCTTGGTCAGGACTCGCAGGGCGTGGGCGCGCGAATCCTGACACAGCGCCCTCGTGATTGGAACGCAGCCGTACTGAAGCGCGTGCCACTTGCCCGGGCTCGGCGATACGCGCAGCATGCGCGGGAAAACGGCAAGGGGGTTTGCGATGCATCGTGTTTTCGAGAAACTGGCGCAGCGGGTTGCGCATTGGGCGGGGCAGCCAATCGCCTTTTCGACTGCCCTCGCCGTTGTGCTGATCTGGGGGCTGAGCGGCCCCGTGTTCGGCTGGTCGGATACCTGGCAGCTGGTGATCAACACGGGAACGACGATTGTCACCTTCCTGATGGTGTTCCTCATCCAGAATGCGCAGAATCGCGATGCGAGCGCGATCCAGGCCAAGCTCGACGAACTGATCCGCGCGGCGCGCGGCGCGCGCGATGAGTTCATTGGCATCGAGCATCTGACCGAGGGGGAACTGGAGGCGATCCGCGCGACACTCGAACGTGAATTCGGCAAGGGTACGCCGCAGCATGAGCCGATCAAGCGGCTGATCCGGCGCCGATGACCTTGGGCCGCAGCGACCGGCGGGCTAGTGCTTAGGGTCGAGCTGGTGCAGCACGATCGAATTGCCGTCGGGGTCCAGGCAGACCATCATTCGGCAATGCGGCCCCTTCACAAGATCGCCGACCAGCTTCACCTCGCGTGTCCGGAGATCGGCGACGAGCGCGTCGAGATCCGCGACCTCGAACGCGATCGTGCCGCCAGCCTTTGCGCTCGGCGCCTCGCCGGTGACGGTGGTGATCGCGAGGCAGCCGCCTTCGGGCAGGTCATATTCGACCCAGGGGCTGGTCTCCGGCCAGTGCGACGAGAGGCCGAGCGTGCCTTCGTAGAAGCCGCGCGCGCGGCGCATGTCGGACACCGGGTACATCGTGAAGGCGACTTTGCGGATCATCACATTCCTCCCTGTTGTCCATGGCCGGCCGCTCGGCGCGGGGCGCGGCGGGCGAGCCCGCCTCCGATCCAGGCGGAGGGCAGCGTGACCGCGACGAGCGCGAGCGGATACCAGAGCGGCCCCAGTTCCAGCCTAGCCGCTGTGAGGGCGCCGAGGCTGCTGAGCACAAAGCCGATGCCGCCGAGGATCAGCGCGTGGCGCATCGGCGCCCAGGCCGCGAGCCGCCCCACGACATAACAGGAGCCGATCGCGATCACGATGCGATAACTCAACGCGAGCAAATTGTCCGTCGGCTCGGTCATAGGCACACCCCAGGGCGGATAGATGCCAAGCATGTGGAAGAACTGGTCGAGCCCGAGCCCGCCGACGAAGTTGATCAGCAGCCCGACGCCGATCGCGACGATCGAACGGCGGATACCTCCCTGTGCGCGTGTCTGCGCAGCGCCGGCGTTCATCGTGCGTTCTCCCCGGCCAGCTGGTCCGCGAAGATCGCATCGAGCCGTGCATAGCCCGCCTCCATCCCCTCGGCCATGCCCGTCCGGAGAGCGGCATCGCGCGCCGCGGTCGAGGCATAGACAACGGTCGTCGTCAGCGTCGTGCGGCCATCGGTTTCGGCCAGATGCTGTGTGCAGAGCGTTTCGCCGCCCGTCCAGTCCTCGTCGAACAGCTCGGTATGGACGATGCGTTCGGGCGCGACGATCTCGCGAAAAACGCCGCGCATTCCCATCGTCCGTCCGTCGGCATTGCGCCACTCGTAGCGAAAGTCGCCGCCGACATGGGCGTCGATCTCGCATACCGGCATCGTCCAGCCATCGGGGCCGAGCAGCCAGCGGCGGACGAGCGCGGGCACGGTGAGCGCGGCGAAGACGAGATGGCGTGGCGCGTCGAACAGGCGCGTGACGACGATCTCGGTGTCCCCCTGCGCGACAATCGAAAGTGGCTGGCTCATTGCGGCTCTCCTTTTGCGAATGATTGCAGTTCGGCGAGCAGCGCGTCGAGGCGCTGGTAATTGTGCTCCCAGAGCTGCCGATGCTCCTCGAGCCAGCCGATCGCCTCGGCGAGCGGCGCGGGCTCCATCCGCCGCGGCCGGCGTTGCCCTACGATCGCCGATGAGATCAGCCCCGCGCGCTCGAGCACCTTCAGGTGCTTGGAGATCGCTGGCTGGCTCATCGCGAAGGGCTGGGCGAGTTCGGCGACCGATGCCTCGCTCCGCGCCAGCCGCGCAAGGATCGCGCGCCGCGTGGGATCGGCCAGTGCGGTGAAGGTTGCGTTGAGGCGTTCGGAGGGGTTCATTGCATAACTCATTAGTTCAATAACCAAACGGCTATATTAATGCGCCCTCGGTGTCAATCCAGCGCGCTTTCGCGCTTGCCGGGCGCGGCAGCTGGGGCTAGGCAGGCGGGGTCATGCACGCACACGCACCTTACGGCCGATTTTGGTATCGCTGGTACAGACTGGTGGTTCCCGGCACGCTGCGCGACTGACGCACGACAGACACGGGAAGCCGCCTTTGCGCAGGGCGGCACCCGGCTTCCTCACACAGAACCGATCCCACCCCGCGCCGAGACGGCCTCCACCATGAAGGAGGCAGAATGATGACCGGCGGTTTCGATTTCGATGTGGTGACGGGCCCCTCGGGCGCCGACACGCCGCGCGCCTGCGCGCTTGCAGAGCCGCGCAAGGACAAGCCGGCGCGCAACGATATGGCGACGTGCGCAGCGCCGGCACCCAAGGCGCGACGGCGCGAATGATTTGACCCGGCGTCGACTTTGGGCATGTAATGCGCGTGCAAGGGCGGAGACGCGCATGGCGAAGAAAGACAAGGCCGCAACGACCGGCAAGAAGGCCGCAAAGACGAAGAAGGCCGACACGTTGCCCAAGGCGATCGGCGGGGTGAAGATTCCCAAGAACTTGCGCAAGCAGGGCGACAAGCTGGTCGCGCTGCTCAAGCACCCGCTCGTCGCCGAGATGGCCGCTGCAGGGCTGATGGCGTTCGCCAACGAGATGCGCATGGGCAAGGCGGATGGCGGTAGCAGCGGTGTCGGCAATGGCAAGCCCGCCAACGAGGCCAGGGCGGCACGCAAGAGCGTGGGCAAGACGCTGGCCGACATCGCCAAGGTTGCTGCGATCCTCGGCACCGTGCTCGCGACCACCACCAGCGCTTCGGACAAGCGCGGCAAGCCGGGATAGCCCGCACCCACC
>NZ_JBYSXE010000003.1:0-151026 GCF_058781925.1 Sphingobium sp. FW306-1B-F04DB
CTCGACGAAACGCCCCATCTGCGCCCCCCATCATCGCAATGGAGATTAGCACATCAGCACGTTTTTACACAGTCTGGACCCATTGCAGACTTTTCCTTCAAGCCCTCTCCCGCCCTTTGCGGGAGAGGGTTGGGTGAGGGTCTCGCAGCTATCGCGTGCTTCGGTTCTGGAACACCGAGGTCATCGAGAGCTTTGAAGGCGTCCTCGAGACCATTGTCGCCGCGCTCCGTCAGAGTTGAATTGAAGAAGCAGAAGAAGACCCTCACCCAACCCTCTCCCGCAAGGGCGGGAGAGGGCTCAAGTGAACGACTACTCAGCACCCCAATCGAACATCGGAATCTACCCCCGCTGCGCGAACAGCCAGAGGCGGATCGCGCTTGCCAGATTGGGGGGATCTTCGGCGGCGATGCGTTCGACGTCGATGCGCGCAATCAATGCGTTGACGGGGAGTTCGAGCCGGCCCGCCTCCTGGCGCAATGCGTCCCAGAAGGCGGGTTCGAGGCTGATCGAGGTCTGGTGCCCCGCGATGGTGACCGATCGCTTGACCGGCCCGGCAAACAGCGCGGCCTTGCTCAATACATGTGCTGCCCGCCGTTGATCGACAGCGTCGATCCGGTAATGAAGCCGCCTTCGTCGCAGCAGAGAAACGCGACGCCGCGCGCTATTTCATCGGCATGGCCGAGGCGGCCGACGGGGATCTTGGCGACGATCTTGCTCAGCACGTCGGCGGGAACCGCCGCGACCATGTCGGTGTCGATATAGCCCGGTGCGATCGCATTGACCGTCACGCCGAACTTCGCGCCTTCCTGTGCGAGCGCCTTGGTGAAGCCGTGGATGCCCGACTTGGCCGCGGCATAGTTGACCTGGCCGTACTGCCCGGCCTGCCCGTTGATCGAGCCGATATTGACGATGCGTCCCCAGCCGCGCTCGCGCATGCCCGGGAAGGTCGCCTTTGCCATGTTGAAGCAGCCGCCCAGATTGGTATCGATCACTTCCTTCCACGCCTCGAAGCTCATCTTGAGCAGCGTGCCGTCGCGCGTGATGCCCGCATTGTTGACGACGACGTCGACGGGGCCGAGTTCGGCCTCGACCGTCTTGACACCGTCGAGACACGCCTGATGGTCGGCGACGTCCCATTTATACGCCTTGATCCCCGTGCGCTCGGTGAATTCGCGCGCGCGATCGTCATTGCCCGCATAGGTCGCAGCGACGTTCATGCCCAAGTCCCTGAGTGCGAGGCTGATCGCCTCTCCGATGCCGCGGGTTCCGCCGGTGACGATCGCTGTTCTGGCCATGGCATTCGCTCTCCCAGTTGGTAGTCTTCTGTGTGACGAACCTATGCGGCCTCGATCCAGCCCGCAAGCTCGCGCACCAGCAAGTGGCGCAGCATTATTACGGATTCGGGACTGGCGTTGAGGCACGGCAGACAGGCGAAGTGTGTCCCGCCCGCCCCGAGGAACGTCTCGCGGCCACGGATCGCGAGTTCCTCCAGCGTCTCGAGGCAGTCGGCGGAGAAGCCGGGGGCGACGATCGCGACTCTCTTCACGCCCCGGCCCGGCAGTGCGGCGAGCGTCGCATCGGTCGCGGGCTCGAGCCATCTGGCGCGGCCGAAACGCGACTGGAAGGTTATCTCAAGCGGCCGGCCGAGCGCCTCGCCGAGCAGCCGCGCGGTCTTGTGGCAATGGCAATGATAGGGATCGCCCAGGTGCAGCGTGCGCTCGGGCATGCCGTGAAAGCTGGCGATGAGCGTATCGGGCGCGAAGTCGAGCGCGGCGAGGCTCGCCTCGACCGAGGCCTTCAATGCCGCGATATAGGCGGGATCGTCATGATAGGGCGGGAGCGTGCGTAGCGCGGGCTGCCAGCGCATTTGCCCAAGCGCATCGAAGGCGCGGTCATTGGCGGTCGCGGTCGTCGCGCTGCAATATTGCGGATAGAGCGGCGCGATCAGGATGCGTTCGCATCCCGCGGCCTTCATCGCGGCGAGCCGGTCGGCGATCGCGGGATTGCCGTAGCGCATCGCCCAGTCGACGGTGACGTCGGGGCCGAAGGCGCCCTGCAGCGCATCGCTCTGCGCACGCGTGAAGACCGCGAGCGGGGAGCCGTCGGGGCGCCAGACCTGGCTGTAGGCATGCGCCGATTTCTTCGGCCGCGTGGTCAGGATGATCCCCCGCAATATCGGCTGCCAGACGAGCTGCGGGATCTCGACCACGCGCGGGTCGGACAGGAATTCCCTGAGATAGCGGCGCACCGCCGCAGGGTTGGGCGCATCGGGGGTGCCGAGATTGACGAGCAGCACGCCGATGCGCGGGGCGCGTACGGTGGCGTGGTCGGCGGGGCGCTCCATCACACCGCGCCCGGCACGAGCGGGAGCGAGCGCAGCCGCTGGCCGCTCGCGGCGGCGATCGCGTTGGCGACCGCGGGCGCGATCGGCGGCACCGCGATCTCGCTCACCCCGCCCGAGGGTGCCTGGCTGCGCACCAGCTCGATCCCGATCGCGGGCGAATTGGCGAGCACGGGGAATTCGAGCTGCGCGAAATTACGCTGAGCGATCAGGCCGTCGCTGATGTCGATCGGTGCGCCCGTGGCTGCTGCGATGCCGTAGATTATGCCGCCCTCGATCTGCTGGCGGACGAGATCGGGATTGATGACGCGACCGCAATCGACCACCGCGATCACGCGGTCGACCACCACCTTCTGGTTGCCGTCGACATGCGCCTCGGCAAGCAGCGCGACATGGCTGCCCGCCATCGAATGGCAGGCGATACCCTGTCCGCTGCCCTGCACCCCGCCTTCCCAGCCGCCGAGCGCGGCGACGGTGGCGAGGCAATGCGCGAGCCGGGGGTTGCTGCCGAGCAGCTGCATGCGGAAGGAGAGCGGCTCGATCCCCGAGGCAAGAGCGAGCTCGTCGATGAAGCATTCGGTGAAGAACGCGGTGTAGCTGTGCGCGCCCGAGCGCCAATGGCCCGTGGGCACGCCGATCTCGACGGGATGATGGTCGATCGCGAAGGCGGGAATGCCATAGGGCGGGAGTGCGCCCGCGACCGCATTGGCATCGGCCGAATCGGGATCGGGGATGAAGCTGCGCGCGGCTTCGCTGTCGTCGAACATGCGATGCGCCTGTTCGAGTGCGGTCGAGGGCGCCGCGATCTTGGCGAGCCAGCCCTGGATCATCCCCGTCGGCCCCAGTTTCGCGCTCATCCGCGCAAAGGCGGGCGGGCGAAAGCGGTCATGCATCAGATCCTCGGCGCGCGACCAGGTCAGCTGGACCGGCCGGTTCATCTTCGCGGCGAGGATCGCGACCTGCCCCGCAATATCATTCTCGAGCCGGTGGCCGAAGCCACCGCCGCCCAGCACGCTGTGCACGACCACGTCGTTCTCCGACATGCCGAGCGCGCGCGCGGCCCCGGCGCGCGCCAGCGCGGGGGTCTGCGACGCGATCCAGAGCTCGAGCGTCCCGCGCCTGAGCCTTGCGGTGGCGGACATCGTCTCCATCGGCGCATGCGGTGCGAGCCCGACCGAATAGTCGGCGGTATGGATGGTCTGGCCGCGATAGACCGAGGTCAGGTCGCCCTGCTTCGCGATGCGGACGCCGTCGCCGTCCATCGCCTTTTGCAGCGCCTCGGTGATGCGCGCGGTCGAGGGCGCCGCAGCGGTGCGTTCGAAGCGCGGCTTCATCGCGTCGAGCGCGCGGTTGGCGGCCCACCAGTTGGTCGCGACCGCGGCGACCCAGTGCGGCGTGTCAACGACGCCGAGCACGCCGGGCTGCACCTCGGCGGCCTTGCGATCATAGCCGAGCAGCCGTGCCTCGCCGATCGGTCCCTGGCGGATCGCGGCATAGGCCATTTCGGGGAGGCGGACATCGGCGGCGAAGGTCGCTGTGCCGTCGATCTTTGAAGGCAGGTCGAGCCGTGGCAGCGAGCGCGCGACCAGCCGGTTCTCGCGCCCCGTGCGCAGCGGCACGGGATCGGGCACCTTGAAGTCGAGCGCCTCCTCGGTCAACTCGCCGAAGCGCAGCCGCTCCTCGCCGCGCACGACGAAGCCCTCGGCGGTGTCGCAGGCGAGCCAGTCGGCTTCCCAGCGCCGTGCCGCGGCCTTGCAGAGCAGCACGCGCGCGGCCGCACCCGCCTCGCGCAGCGGCTGCTCGAAGGCGCGCACCGAGCTCGAAAAGCCGGTGACCATCATTGCCTCGCGCGTCGCGAATTCCTGCACCGTCCAGCGCGCGACGCCAGCAAAGGGACGGGCAACCTCACCCTCCACCGCATTTCCGGCGAGCAGGCGGTTGGCATAGACGGGACTGATCGGCGCGGCCTCGACCGCGATCGTGCGCCAGTCGGCGCCCAGCTCGTCCGCCAGGATCTGGGGCAGCGCGGTCCAGGATCCCTGCCCGAACTCGCCCTGCGGCACTGCGACTGTCACGCGGCCATCGGTGCCGATCTTGAGAAAGGCGTTGAAGATCGTTTCGCCGGGATTGGCGACGAGATTGGGGGGATAACTGCGTGGCCAAACCGCCCAGCCGATCAGCAGCCCCGCACCGACGCCGCCCCCAACCAGAATCTGCCTGCGGCTAAGCCCCCCGCCGCGTGCCTTCAGCTCATCCCATAGCGCCATATGTGCCTGATAGGGTGGCGCGCGCCCTTGGGGAAGGGGGCGATCATGCTGCCCCTCCACCATTCAGCTTCGCTGAATGGCCCTCCCCGAGCAAGCTCGGGGAGGAATCTTTCAGTCCACCGCCTCGAACTGCGCGAGCGCGCGGTATTTGGCGCGCAAGGACACCTTGTCGATCTTTTCGGTGCCAAGCCGCGGCAGCGGCTCAGGGACGAACCAGACGCGGCAGGGCAGCTTGAACGCGGCGAGGCGTTCGCCGAGGAATTCGAGCAGCTGCGCGATCTCGAGCGCCTCGCCCTTGTTGAGATGGACGACCGCGCCGGGCACCTCGCCGAAACGCTCGTCGGGCAGTCCGAACACAGCGCTCTCGGCGACCGCGGGATGTTCGTAGATCGCCGCCTCCACCTCCTGGCACGAGATGTTCTCGCCGCCGCGGATGATGATGTCCTTCTTGCGATCGACGATGAAGAGATAGCCATCCTCGTCGAGATAGCCGATGTCGCCGCTGCGGAAATAGCCGTCGGAGGTCATGCACGCGCGCGTCGCTTCCTCGTTGTTCCAATAGCCGAGGAAATTGGCGATCGAGCGGATCGAGACCTCGCCACGCTCGCCCTGCGGCACGGGCTTGCCCGCATCGTCGAGGATCGCGAGGTCGACCAGCGGCTTGGAAGCGGGGCCCGTGCTGTTGGGCTTGGCGAGATAGTTCTCGTTCAGATTGCCGCAGCCGACCGCGTTGGTCTCGGTCAGGCCGTAGCCGAGAATGGGCTTGCTGCCCCCCATCTCGTCGTTGAGGCGCTTGACATGCTCGGGCGGGCGCGGCGCGCCGCCCGCGGCGAAATGCGCGACCGTGGAGAGATCATATTTGCTGCGATTGGGGTGCATCATGATCTCGTAGCTCATCAGCGGGACGCCGACGAAATAGGTCGCCTTTTCGCGCTCCATCAGCCGCATCGCTTCCTCGGCATCCCATTTGGGCATGAGCACGAGCTTGCGACCCATCGCAAAGCTCTGGAGCATCACCGGGATTTCGGCGGTGACATGGAAGAGGGGCACATTGAGCAAGGTGCAGGGCTGGATCGTTGGCGCCATCCCCTCCTCGGTCGCGAGCTGGAGCATCGCGAGCGTGTTGGCGAGATAGCTGAAAATGCCCTGGACGACGCCGCGATGATCCGAATAGGCGCCTTTTGACTGGCCCGTCGATCCCGAGGTGAAGAGGATGGTGGCGAGGTCATCGCCGGTGAGCTGGGGCAGCGGGGTGTCCTCGCTGCCCCCCTTTGCGACGATCGGAGCGATCGCCTGCGCAATCGGGAGTGCGACGTCGAGCCCGACGACGCTCGCACCATGTTCGGGGTGCTCGGTCAGCCGCTGGACGCGCGCGGCGTCGGCGATCACGAGCTGCGTGCCGGTGTCGCGGATGCCGTCCGCGAGTTCGTTGCTCTGCCACCAGCCGTTGAGCAGCGTCGCGACGCCACCCGCCATCAGCACGCCCATATAGCTGACGATCCACGCCGGCGCGTTGCGCATCGCGATGCCGACGCGGTCGCCACGCTTGACGCCATAGCCCTCGACCAGCGCGGCGGCGACCTGCTTCGCGGCGGCATAGGTCTGCGCAAAGCTCAGCCGCTCCTCGCCCGCGACGAGGAAGGTCGCGTCGCCATGCTGCGCGCAGAAATGCGCGAAATAATAGCTGAGCGCCGGCGGCGCCGCCGCGATCATCGGGAGGTCTATCCCGTAGCGTTCGATCGTGGTGAGCGGCAGCGGGCCGCCGGGGCCCGTAACCTTGGCGATCGCCTCGTCGATACGTCGATCGAGCGCGGATGGCATGGGGGTGCTCTCCTCTCTTGGTCTTGTCTGTTTCCGCCTATATGAAGGCCCAAATCATCAGGGGTAAAGAGCTTGTTTCTCACCTTTTCGGCTGCCGCTACGGCATACACGCATTTCGACAGCCTCGGGCTATCGCCGATCGCGCTCGACCTCGGTTTCTTCAAGATACGCTGGTATTCGCTGGCTTATATCACGGGAATCATCCTCGGCTGGTGGTATCTGCTCAAGCTGATCGCGCAGCCCGGCGCGCCGATGGCGCGGCGCCATGCCGACGACATGGTGTTCTACGCGACGCTCGGCATCATCCTGGGCGGGCGCATCGCCTATGTGCTCTTCTACCAGCCGTCGATCCTCGCCAACCCGATCAACGTGCTCAAGCTGTGGGAGGGTGGCATGTCCTTCCATGGCGGCGCGATCGGCGTGTCGCTCGCGATCCTCTACCTCGCGCGCAAGAACGGGCTCAACTGGCTCCGCATCCACGACTATATCGCGTGCTGCGTGCCCTTCGGGCTGTTGTTCGGCCGGCTCGCCAATTTCGTGAACGGCGAGCTCTGGGGCCGCGTCACCGATGTGTCCTGGGCGATCATCTTCCCCGGGACGGGCGACCTTGAACCGCGCCATCCCAGTCAGCTCTATGAAGCCGGGCTCGAAGGCGTGGTGCTCTTCGCGGTGCTTTGGTTCATGTTCTGGAAGACGCAGGCGCGCTACGAGCCGGGCAAGCTCGTCGGCACCTTCCTGCTCGGCTATGGCCTGTCGCGCTTCACCGTCGAGTTCTTCCGCCAGCCCGACGCGCAGCTGCTCGAATTCGCCGAGCGGACGGGCATGAGCATGGGCCAGTGGCTGACGGTCCCGATGATCGTCGGCGGCATCTACCTGATCGCGACCGCGAAGAAGCGCCGCCAGCGCGTCGAGGCGGTGTCGGGAGGGCAGAGCGTCGCCTGAAGCAAGCACCCTTACCCAAAGGCTGGCGCGCGCCATCGATCAGGGCGGACCGATGCCCGTCTCGCACTTCATGGCGCAGGCCAACGCGCATTATTATGCGACGCGCGATCCGCTCGGCGTCGCGGGCGACTTCACCACCGCGCCCGAGATCAGCCAGATGTTCGGCGAGCTGGTCGGACTATGGCTGGCCGACCTCTGGCTGCGCGCGGAGGCACCCCGCGACGTGCATTATGTCGAGCTCGGCCCCGGGCGCGGGACGCTCGCCGCCGATGCGCTGCGCGCGATGCGCGCCGCGCGGCTCGACCCAGCGGTGCATCTTGTCGAGACCAGCCCCGCGCTGCGCGCCAAACAGGCCGAGCGGCTGGCCCACGCGCACTGGCACGACAGCATCGATACGTTGCCCGAATCGGGTCCGCTGCTGATCGTAGCCAATGAGTTCTTCGACGCGCTGCCGATGCGCCAGATCGTCAGGACCGGCGACGGCTGGCGCGAGCGCGTGGTGCTGCGCGAAGGCGACGGCTTTGTCGCGTCGCCGGGGCCGTTGCCGATGGATGCCGCGGTGCCCGAGGCGCTGTGGGGCGCAGCCGAAGGCGCGATCTTCGAATCCTCGCCCGCATCGACCGCGATCGCGGCCGACATCGCGGCGCGTATCGCCGATCAGGGCGGGGCCGCGATCCTGATCGACTATGGCTATGCGGGGCCCGCGATCGGCGACACGCTCCAGGCGGTGAAGGGCCACGAATATGCCGATCCCTTCGGCGATCCCGGCGAGCGCGACCTGACCGCGCATGTCGATTTCGCGGCGCTGGCCGAGGAAGGGCGCGGTGCCGGCCTGCGCGTCTTCGGTCCCGCGCCGCAGGGCGACTGGCTGATGGCGCTCGGCCTCGTCGCGCGCGCCGCCGCGCTTTCCAAGGCCGCACCCGAGCGCGCCGAAGAGATCGCCACGGCGCGCGACCGGCTGGCCAACCCTGCGCAGATGGGGCAGTTGTTCAAGGCGCTGGCGCTCGTCGCGCCCGACTGGCCCAGGCCCGAGGGGTTTTAGACCAACCCTTTTCCGTCATCCCAGCGAAAGCTGGGATCCATGGAATGGCTGGAAGCGACGGCGCGGCTTCAATATTGCTTGGATTCCAGCTTTCGCTGGGATGACATTGGGAGTTTTTGGTGAAGCCAGTCGAAGTGATCCGCGCCGAGGCGCTGGGCGATGTGCCGCATGGCTTTCTCGGCCGGCGCGGCGGGGTCTCGACGGGGATCCATGCGGGGCTGAATGTCGGGTTGGGCAGCGGTGACGACCGCGAGGCGATCGTCGAGAACCGGTGCCGCGCCGCCGATGCGGTGCTGGCAGACGCGACACTCGTCACGCTCTATCAGGTCCACAGCCCCGATGTCGTGACCGTGACCGCGCCCTTTGCCGAGGATCAGCGCCCGCACGCCGACGCGCTCGTCACCGACCGGCCCGGGCTGCTGCTCGGCATCCTTACCGCCGATTGCGTGCCCGTGCTTTTCGCGGACAAGGAAGCGGGCGTGGTCGGTGCGGCGCATGCGGGGTGGAAGGGCGCGATCAAGGGCGTGTCCGACAACACGATCGACGCGATGGAGGCATTGGGCGCCGATCGCAGCCGCATCACCGCCGCGATCGGCCCGTGCATCGCGCGCGCGTCATATGAGGTGAGCGACGATTTCTTCTGGACCTTCGCCGCGGTCGATCCCGAGAACGAACGCTTCTTCAGCGCCGGCCGGCCCGGGCACCAGCAGTTCGACATCGAGGCCTATGTCGCCGCACGGCTCGCCGCGACGGGGATCGCGCGGGTCGAGGTACTCGGTCTCGACACCTATGCGGACGAGGACCGCTTCTTCAGCTATCGCCGCGCCTGCCATCGCGGCGAGCCCGGCTATGGCCGGCAGATCTCGCTGATCGGGCTCACAGCCTAGCCCATGGGGCCGGATACGGGGCGAAATACTACTTTTGCACCGCGGCGTTCGGCTCACGAACAGGGGTGAAAACGCGCCGAATGCTGTAAGCCTGCCGCGCCAATTCACGCGGCGCTTACGGCAAGGCTCGCTGGTTGCTCCGCATGGTTGCTTGGGGAGAGGCTATGCATTCCGATATTTCGCCGGACCATGTTCTCCAGACCGGCATGGGCTTCTGGGCATCCAAGACGCTGCTGAGCGCGGTTGAGCTGGGCCTGTTCACCGAACTGGCGAAGGGCGCCAGCACGGGGGCGGAGCTTGAGCGGAGCCTTGGGCTGCACCCGCGCGCGACCTATGATTTCCTCGACGCGCTGGTCGCACTGGGTTTGCTCGACCGCGCGGGCGACGGGCCGGAGGGGCGCTATGCCAACACCCCGGCGACCGCCAAATTCCTCGACAGGGAGAGCCCTACCTATATCGGCGGCATCCTCGAGATGTCCAACGCGCGGCTTTACCGCTTCTGGGCGGACCTCACGCCCGCGCTGAAGACGGGCCAGCCACAGAACGAGATCAAGCAGTCGGGCAAGCCGATGTTCGACGAGCTCTATGCCGACCCGGCACGGCTCGAGCAGTTCATGGATGCGATGACCGGCGTGTCGATGGCCAATTTCGACGCCTTCGCGCAGAAGTTCGATTTCGCGCGCTACGCCACGCTCGCGGATATCGGGGGTGCTACGGGGCAGCTGTCGCGCTTCGTCGCGCGGCATCATCCGCATATGGCGTGCGCGTCCTACGACCTGCCCGTGGTGAAGCCGATCGCCGAGCGCCGCATCGCCGAGGCGGGCCTTGACGGCCGCGTCACGACGGGCGCGATCGACTTCTTCAAGGACGAGTTCCCCAAGGCCGATGTCATCACCATGGGATTGATCCTCCACGACTGGAATCTCGCAAACAAGAAGATGCTGATCGCCAAGGCGTACCGGGCGCTGCCGCCGGGCGGCGCGTTCGTGGCGATCGAGAACATCATCGATGACGAGCGGCGGCAGAACGCCTTCGGGCTTCTCATGTCGCTCAACATGCTGATCGAGTTCGGCGAGGCCTTTGATTTTACCGGCGCCGATTTCAAGCAATGGTGTCTTGAGGCGGGCTTTTCACGGTGCGAGATACTGCCGCTGACCGGCCCCGCAAGCGCAGCAATCGCGTATAAGTAACCGCCGCGAGAGGGGCGGTGTCGCGCGCGGATGGTGCCCGAAACGCGCCGCGTTGCACGGCAATCGTCATCGCGCGATGGATTGTCGGAACGCGTCTCGATATGGTGTAGTCATATTACTCGTTTCGGAAAGATTGTTACATGCCCCAGAAGCCCGATGAAGCTGACCTGACCGGCACTACGCCCCGCCGCCGGCCCAAGCCCGACGTGATCGAGATCGGCGGCAAGAAGCTGAAACCCTCGACGCTGATGATGGGGCACGGCTTCGACCCCGCGCTCTCCGAAGGCGCATTGAAGCCGCCGATCTTCCTCACCTCGACCTTCGTCTTCGAGAATGCGGCCGCGGGCAAGCGCCACTTCGAGGGCGTCACGGGCAAGCGCCCCGGCGGCGCCGAGGGGCTGGTCTATTCGCGCTTCAACGGCCCCAACCAGGAGATCGTCGAGGACCGGCTGGGCGTGTGGGAGGATGCCGAGGAGGCGCTGACCTTCTCGTCGGGCATGTCCGCGATCGCGACGGTGCTGCTGACCTTCGTCAAGCCCGGCGACGTCATCGTCCATTCGGCGCCGCTCTATGCTGCGACCGAGACGCTGATCGGCCGCATCCTCGGCAAGTTCGGCGTGACCTGGCTCGACTTCCCGGCGGGCGCGACCAGGGAAGAGATCGAGGCGGTGGTCGAGAAGGCCAAGGCACAGGGCAATGTCGCGATGATCTATCTCGAAAGCCCCGCCAACCCGACCAACGTGCTTGTCGACGTGCAGGCGGTGAGCGCGGTGCGCGACGCGATGTTCGATGGCGCCAAGCCGCCGATCGTGATCGATAACACCTTCCTCGGGCCGCTCTGGCACCGTCCGCTCGAGCACGGCGCGGATATCGTCATCTACTCGCTCACCAAATATGCGGGCGGGCACAGCGATCTCGTCGCGGGCGGCGCGCTCGGCTCGATGACGCACATGACGATGGTGCGCGCGATGCGCAACACGATCGGCACGATCCTCGATCCGCACAGCGCGTGGATGCTGCTCCGCAGCCTCGAGACGCTCGAACTGAGGATGGAACGCGCCGGCCAGAATGCGGAGAAGATCTGCACCTGGCTCAAGGACCATCCCAAGGTGGAAAAGGTCGTCTATCTGGGCTTCCCCGAAAACGAGCGGCAGGCCGATATCTACAACCGTCATTGCAGCGGCGCGGGTTCGACCTTCTCGCTCTATCTCAAGGGCGGCGAGGCCGAGGCGTTCCGCTTCCTCGATAGCCTCAAGATCGCCAAGCTCGCGGTCAGCCTCGGCGGCACCGAGACGCTGGCGAGCCACCCCGCGGCGATGACGCACCTGTCGGTTCCCGACGAGCGCAAGAAGGCGCTCGCGATCGGTGACAATATGGTGCGGATCTCGATCGGGGTGGAGGATGCCGACGACCTGATCGCCGACTTCGAGCAGGCGCTGGCAGCGATCTGACGGCAATCGGCCCTCTCCCTCAGGGGGAATGCGAGGGAGAGGGCCAGCCGGGTGGGCTCAGCCCGGCTTCCTGAAGCGGTACATGATGCGGTCGGTCTTGGCGCGGACGGCGGGGTCGAAGACGCTCTTCGCATGATCGTCGGTCGCGACGCGCAGCGCGTCGCTCTCGCCGTCGAAGACGAAACCGGCGCGCTTGAAATCGGCCTTCACCGTTTCGGGATCGATGCGGTGAAGCTTTTCGACCACCATACGCGTGTCGCCCGCGGGGCCGACATGGTCGACAACGACGACGGTGCCGCCGGGTTTCATGCCCTTGTAGAGCTCGGCGAGGATTCTGTCGGGCTCGACGCGCGGGAATTTGTACTCGGCGCTTTCCCAGTACATGTCGTGATAGACGAGGTTGAGCAGCGCCACGTCATAGGCATTGGCGGACTCGGCATATTGATCCATCGGCGGCGCCGAGACCTTGATGTTGCCATTGGCCGCATGGAGCGCGCGCCACACCGAAGCCGAGCGCGGATCCTCGTAGAAATTCTTTGGCTCGAAGGCGGTGACCTGCCCCTTGGGGCCAACCGCGCGCGCAAGGATCTGTGTGAAGTATCCCTGGCCCGCGAAGAAATCGAGCGCCTTCTGGCCGGGCTTCACGCCCATGAAATCGAGTATTTCGGCGGGTTTTCGGCTTTCGTCGAGTTCGGCCATCTTGGCCGGCCGTCCCTCGGGCGCGACTGCGGCGGCATAGTCGGCTGGCGCGGCCGTGAGCGGCGAGGCGCAGAGCAGTGGCAGGACGGCGAAGGCGATCAGCGCACGCATGGCGGCATTCCCCTTGCAGCTGGTCAGACAGCAAGACTGCCACCTGCCCCAACGGGGTCAACCGCCTTCGTCGACGCGATTCGCGCTTCGGTCGAACTCAGGCGCTGGCGAGTGCCCCGGCATGCGCCGCGAAGCCCGCGCGGACACAATCGGGAATCGCCTGCGAGCGCCCCGTTTCCAGATCGACATGAACATGGATCAGCTCGATCCGCGCGCGCAGATCGTCGCTGCCCGGTCCGTGCAGCTCGATCTGCGTCGTCATGCTCGAATTGCCGAAGCGGCTGATCCACGCCCGCGCCTCAACCTGTTCGTCGGCGCGCAGCGGTTTTCTGAAGTCCACCACCGCGCGCGCGACGTGGAACTCCAGCGCATCCTCGTCCGAAAAGGGCATCCCCACCGCGCGCCAGAATTCGGTGATCACCAGATCGGCATATTCGAGATAGCGCGAATTGAAGACCACAGCCTGCGGATCGAGCTCGGCATAGCGAACGCGAAAACGGTAGGTGAAAGGGAGGGCGCTGGAGTTCTGAAGCATCACCCAGCCTTTGCGGGCGTGTTGACCCCCATCGACTGGAGATATTTCTTCACGTTGCGCGCTGCCTGGCGGATGCGCTGCTCGTTTTCGACCATCGCGATCCGGACAAAACCCTCGCCGTCCTCGCCATAGCCGACGCCCGGCGCGACCGCGACGCCCGCATGGGTGAGGAGCTGCTTGGAGAATTCGAGGCTGCCGAGATGCGCGAGCGCGGGGGGCAGCGGCGCCCAGGCGAACATCGAGGCGCGCGGGGGCGGAATCTCCCAACCCGCGCGGCCGAAGCTCTCCACCAGCACGTCGCGGCGATGCTTGTAGAGCTGGCGGTTCTTCTCGACGATGTCCTGCGGCCCGTTGATCGCGGCGCATGCCGCGGCCTGGATCGGCGTGAAGGCGCCATAATCGAGATAGGATTTCACGCGGCTGAGTGCTGCGATCAGCGTCTTGTTGCCCACCGCGAAGCCCATGCGCCAGCCCGCCATCGAATAGGTCTTGGACATCGAGGTGAACTCGACCGCGACATCCTTGGCGCCGGGCACCTGCAGGATCGAGGGGGTCGGGCAATCATCGAAATAGATCTCCGAATAGGCGAGGTCCGACAGGACCCAGAGCCCGTGCTCCTTGGCGAAGGCGACGACGCGTTCGTAAAAGGCGAGGTCGACGACCTCGGCGGTCGGGTTGGACGGATAGCCCATCACCAGCACCTTGGGCTGGGGCACGGTGAACTTCACCGCGCGCTCCAATGCCTCGAAATAGCGTTCGTCGGGCGTCGTCGGCACCGAACGAATCGACGCCCCCGCGATGATGAAGCCGAAGGTATGGATCGGATAGCTGGGGTTGGGCGCGAGCACGACATCGCCCGGCGCGGTGATCGCCTGCGCGAGGTTGGCGAGCCCTTCCTTGGAGCCCATCGTCACGACGACCTCGGTCTCGGGATCGACATCGACCCCGAAGCGGCGGCCGTAATAGCCCGCCTGCGCGCGGCGTAGCCCCGGAATGCCCTTGGACTGCGAATAGCCGTGCGCATCGGGCTTGCGCGCCACTTCGCACAGCTTTTCAATGACATGGTCGGGCGGCGGTAGATCGGGGTTGCCCATGCCCAGATCAATGATGTCCTCGCCCGCCGCACGCGCCGCTGCCCGCATCGCGTTGACTTCGGCGATGACATAGGGAGGCAGGCGTTTGATGCGGTAGAAGTCTTCAGTCATTGATCTTTCCTCTTGTGGGTGCACCTATGATGCCGCGGCCGGCATCGCTATGATGCGAAAGCCGCTATATCCTTTGGGAAGCGGCCATGCCAGCGAAGAGAGGCGTAGCCGAGGAGATGCGGGAATGACCGACACGATCCGGGAACCGGCGATGAAGCTGCCCACGCTGGAGGAGATGCAGCACTGGACCTGGGTGATCGGCCGCGCCCAGCAGATGATGCTCGAATTCGGGCTCGACATGGTCCGTCAGGCGGCGTCGCAGACGCCCGCGGCCGCGATCCCCGGGCTTCCCGACATGGGCGGGATCGCCAAGGCGCAGGCCGATTTCTGGACCGACAGCCTGAAACTGTGGCAGCGCTTCATCACGCCCGAAAGCGCCGAACCCGCGGCGGAGGATCCGCGCCACGCCAGGGACCGGCGCTTCGCGGCGCCGCAATGGCGCGACAGTCCGATGTTTGACCTGGTGCGGCAAAGCTATCTGCTGATCTGCGACCATCTTTTGAAGGGCGTCGACGCGATCGACGGCATCGATCCCAGGCAGAAGGAGCAGGTCCGCTTCGCGACGCGCGGGATGCTCGACGCGATGAGCCCAAGCAATTTCGCGCTGACCAACCCGCTGGTGATCGAGAAGACGATCGAGACGCAGGGGCAGAACCTCTTGAAGGGGCTCGAGTACATGCTCCGCGACATCGCCAAGGGACAGCTGACGCACACGGATCCCGGTGCCTATGAGCTCGGCCGCAACATCGCGACGACGCCGGGCAAGGTGATCAGGGAGACGCCGCTCTACCAGCTGATCCAGTACACGCCGACGACCAAACAGGTGTTCGCCACGCCGCTCGTCATCTTCCCACCCTGGATCAACCGTTTCTACATCCTCGACCTCAATCCCGAGAAGAGTTTCATCCGCTGGGCGGTGGAGCAGGGGATCACCGTGTTCGTTGTGTCGTGGAAATCGGCCGACGCGAGCATGAAGGACGTGGTCTGGGACGATTATGTCGTGCGCGGGCAGATCGACGCGATCGACACGGTGCGCGAACTGCTGGGCGTCGAATCGGTCCATGCGATCGGCTATTGCGTGGCGGGCACGACGCTTGCCGCGACGCTCGCGCTGCTTGCGGCGCGCGGCGAGGCCGACAAGGTGAAGAGCGCGACCTTCTTCACCGCGCAGGTCGATTTCGCGCGCGCGGGCGAACTCAACCTGTTTGTCGACGACGAGCAGATCGCGCTGGTCGACAGCCTGTCGAGCGACGGCTTTCTCGACGGGCGCTATATGGCCGCGACCTTCAACCTGCTGCGGGGGCGCGACCTGATCTGGAACTATGTCCAGAACAACTATCTGCTGGGGCAGGACTATGCGCCCTTCGACCTGCTCCACTGGAACGGCGACACGACCAACCTGCCCGCCCGATGGCACAAGGCCTATCTGACCGAGCTCTACCGCGACAACAAGCTGGTCCAGCCCGGCGCGATCAGCATCGATGGCACCCCGATCGACCTGACCCGGATCGCCACGCCGGTCTATGTCCAGGCAGGGCGCGAGGACCATATCGCGCCGATGGACAGCGTGTGGAAGATCACCGAGCACCTGACGGGCCCGATCCGCTTCGTGCTCGCGGGATCGGGGCACATCGCGGGGGTGGTGAACCCGCCCGCCGCGGGCAAATACCAATACTGGACCAACGATACTGCGGTGGGATCGCTCGCCGAGTTCGTCGAGGGCGCCACCGAAACCGCGGGCAGCTGGTGGCCCGACTGGATTCGCTGGCTCGAAGCGCTCGACGGCACCAAGGTCGATGCCAGGGGGGCGCGAATTCCCGGCAAGGGCAAGCTCGCCGCGATCGAGGATGCGCCGGGGAGCTATGTGAAACGGCGCTGAACCGCGGAATCGCTCGCCTCGCCGCATTTGGGTGACGCTTTTGTTGCACTGCACAAAAAGCGCTTGCAATCGTCACATATCGCCTATATTGTGCACTGCAACATAGATGTGTTTGCAGGGGACGCCAGACGATGAGCGCCACCAGGAAGACCCCGCCGGCCAAGGCTGCCAAGCCCGCTCCGGCCAAGAGCAATGCGCCGAGTGATAGCGCAGCGCCGCCGGCACCGGAAACGGTGGCAGTCCCGGCCAAGAGCATAGCGTCGAGTGAAAGCGTATTGCCGTCGGCGGCACCGGAAACGAACGCCGCCCCGGCCAACAGCATAGCGACGAATGTCAGCGTAGCGCCAGTACCAGAGCCGGCGCCCGCCCCCGAGAAAGGAACAACCGAGACCATGACCGACACCGCGAAAGTGACCGAGAGCGTCAAGAAGGCCGCCACCGAAGCCACCAATCAGGCGCAGGCCGTGTTCGCCGATATCAACGAGCGGACCAAGACCGCCGTTGAAAAGAGCCAGAAGATCGCCGAGGAATTCGCCGACTTCCAGAAGGGCAATGTCGAGGCGCTCGTCGCGTCGGCCAAGGTTGCCGCGAAGGGCATCGAGTCGATGGGCCAGGACGCCGCCGAGCTCGGCCGCAAGAACTTCGAGAACGCGCAGGCCGCGCTCAAGAGCTTCGCCGCAGTGAAGTCGCCGACCGAGCTGTTCAAGCTCCAGAGCGACTATGCCAAGTCGTCGTTCGACACCTTCGTCGCCGAAGCCTCGAAGAACACCGAGGCCGCGCTCAAGCTCGCCGGCGACATCTTCCAGCCGCTGTCGAACCGCCTTGCGGTCGCGGCCGAGAAGTTCAAGACCGCCGCCTGATCGGCGCCGATTTCAGTACCGCGTAGCGACGGCCGTCCCATCGGGGCGGCCGTCTTGCGTTGAGGCGGCGGGATTCATGGATAACGCCCGCGCAATCCGCCGATTCACCCCTTGCCCTGCGCCAAGCGCATGCCATATTCTCGGGACTGCCATGCAAAACCACGACCTTCTCCTCCGCCCCCTGGCGACCACGCCCTTTGCGATGGCGGAGCGCAAGGAGGGTGATGACGAGGGCACCGGGCTGGGCGTGGCGACGCGCACGCGCGCCAGGACCAAGAAGCCCGCGCTCTACAAGGTGCTGATGCTCAACGACGACTATACGCCGATGGAGTTCGTTGTCCTGTGCCTGCAGCGCTTTTTCCGCATGGACGTCGAGGATGCGACGCGCGTGATGCTGCACGTCCACCAGAAGGGCGTCGGCGTGTGCGGGATCTTCACCTACGAGGTCGCGGAGACCAAGGTGAGCCAGGTGATCGACTTCGCCCGGGAGAACCAGCACCCGCTCCAGTGCACGCTGGAAAAGGCCTGACTCTCAACCCCGCCCGCCCACGTCATGCCAGCGAAGGCTGGCATCTGCTGAACATCTAGCGCGATGCCCCACGGCGGCTGGGTCTACATTATGACCAACAAGCCGCACGGGTTCTCTATGTCGGGGTGACGGCCGATCTGCCGGCCCGGGTCCATCAACACAGAACTGGCCAAGGATCATCCTTCTGCCGGCGCTATGGGCTCAAGCGCCTCGTCTTCGCCCAGCGACACGAGGACATCGAACGCGCGATCGGACGCGAGAAGGCACTCAAGGCATGGCATCGCGCATGGAAGATCCGGATGATCGAAGCGCAGAATCCCGGATGGTCCGACCTTTTCGAGCTTCTGAACGCATAATATTCCGCGCTTTGCCCGGCAGACTCCAGCCTGCGCTGGGGTGACGCAGAATCTTTGGTTGCGTAGCCTAGCTGCTCCAGTCGACGATCAGCCAGCCATGTCCGTTGGCGAGGCTGCGCAGCCTGGGGCTCGGGTTGACCGCGATCGGCACGTCTGCCCAGTCAAGCACGGGTTCGTCGGAGACATGGTCCGAATAGAAACGGACGGTGCAGTCGGGGCGGTGCAGTCCGTTGGTCTCCATCCATGCCTCGATCTTGCGCAGCTTCGCCGGGCCGTAACAGTTCTCGCCTTCGATCCGCGCATGCACGCGACCGTCGGGCAGGCAGAAGCTGTCGGTCGCGATCACATCGTCCATCCCGAGCTTCTTCGCGATCTCGGTCACATAGATGCGATTGGACGCGGTCGCCATGATCAGCCTGTGGCCGTTGGCGCGGTCGGCCTCCATCTGCCGGAGCGCGCCGGGATAGATATTGGTCGCGATCATCCGGTCGGCAAAGGAGCGCGCAAACGGTTCGATCTCAGCCGAGGGGATATGGCTGCCGATGAACAGCGTCTGGATCGATTGCTTGAGCCTCGCGCGATCGATCAGCCGCAGCGCATAGGCGAGCATTATCAGCGGCGCGATCGGCGCGAGCAGCAGCCGCCACGGCGCGCGCGCGAGCGCGACGTGCAGCAGGAAGGGCGTGAAGGTGCCGGTCCGCGTGATCGTCCGGTCCATGTCGTAGATCGCGAGCATTGCCATTGCCCTCCCCGCTTGCCGCGCGCGCGATTATGCCGCAAGGAATAAGTGCATGGACGCACAGGCGGATTTCATCGAGGAGCAGAGCGGCTCCGGGCGGGCGCTGCGCTTCACGGGCAGTCTTGCGATCGCGCGCCTTGGTGACCTTCCCAAGCGACTAGAAGAACTTAGCGGCCCGATCGACGAGATCCGGCTCGACGGCATCGTCCATATCGACACGATCGGTGCCTGGATCGTTCACGATTTCGCGCATGCGCATGGCGCGCGGATCACCGGCGCGGATGCCGACGCGACCAAGCTGCTCACGCGTCTCGGCGAGGTTGACGAGACGATCCGCAGTCGCGTCCACCCCGGCTACACGCCGCCCTTCCTGCGCGTCCTTGGCGAGGTCGGCGACGCGACGATGGTCGCGGCCAGGACGCTGCTCGGCCTGCTCGCCTTTTTCGGCGCGACGTGCATCGCGATCTGGAACGTCATGCGCCACCCGTCGCGCTTTCGCGCCAATGCGGTGATCCAGCGCTTCGAGGTGGTCGGCGTTTCGGCGCTGGGCATTGTCGGGCTGATGAGCTTCCTGATCGGGATCGTCATCGCGCAGCAGGGCGCGGTGCAATTGCGCCAGTTCGGCGCCGAGGTGTTCACGATCAACCTCATCGGGCGGATCACGCTGCGCGAACTCGGCGTGTTGATGACCGCGATCATGGTCGCCGGCCGTTCGGGCAGCGCCTTTGCCGCGCAGCTGGGCACGATGAAACTGACCGAGGAAATCGACGCGATGCGCATCATCGGGGTCTCGCCGATGGAAGCGCTGGTGTTGCCGCGGCTGCTCGCCTCGGTCGTGATGATGCCGCTGCTCGGCTTCTATTCCTCGGTCGTCGCGATCATCGGCGGCGGTATCTGGTGCTGGATCGATCTCGGCATCCCGCCCGTCACCTTCGTCCAGCGGCTGCGCGAGGTGGTGCCGATGACCGACCTCTGGGTCGGCGTGGTCAAGGCGCCCGTCTTTGGCGCAATCATCGCGATGGCGGGCTGCTTCCAGGGCATGCAGGTCAAGGCCGATGCGGAGGAAGTCGGCATGCGGACGACCTCCGCAGTGGTGCAGGCGATTTTCCTGGTCATCGTGCTCGATGCGTTTTTCGCGGTGTTCTTCACGCAGGTCGGCTGGATATGAGCGAGGCCATCGAGGACGCCGAAGAACTGCGCGAAATCGCGGTGGGCGAAACGCTCATCAGCGTGCACGGCCTGAAAAATGCGTTTGGCGACCAGGTGGTGCATGACGGCCTCGATCTCGACGTCAGGAAGGGCGAGATACTGGGCGTGGTCGGCGGGTCGGGCACGGGCAAGTCGGTGCTGATGCGCTCGATCATCGGGCTGCAGACGCCCGTCGAGGGCGATGTCACGGTCTTCGGCGAATCGATGATCGACCGCGATGAAGACGATGCCGTCGCGGTCCGCAAGCGCTGGGGCGTGCTGTTCCAGGGCGGCGCATTGTTTTCGACGCTGAGCGTTGCCGAAAATATCCAGGTGCCGCTGCGCGAATTCTACGGCGGCGTCCTCGACCAGAAACTGCTCGACGAGATCGCAGCGTTCAAGGTGCTGATCAGCGGCCTGCCCGTCGATGCCGGTCCCAAATATCCGGCGGAATTGTCGGGCGGCATGAAGAAGCGCGCAGGCCTGGCGCGCGCACTGGCGCTCGATCCCGAGCTTCTGTTCCTTGACGAACCGACCGCGGGGCTCGATCCGATCGGCGCGGCCGCGTTCGATCATCTGATCCATCAGCTCCGCTCGATCCTCGGCTTGACGGTTTTTCTGATAACGCACGATCTGGACACGCTTTATGCTATTTGCGACCGCGTGGCGGTACTGGCGGACAAGAAGGTGATTGCGGTGGGAACGATCGACGAATTGCTGGCGACCGACCATCCCTGGATCCAGGAATATTTCAACGGCCCGCGCGGCCGCGCCGCCGTGGCTTCGGCCAAAGCGCGCGACAGGAAGGGTTGATCGTCGATGGAAACGCGTTCCAACCATGTCCTTGTCGGCGGTGTCGTCCTTGCACTGATCGCGGCGCTCGCGCTGTTTACGATCTGGCTTGCGCAGCTCGGCGCGGGCGGCGAGAAATTCTACGACATCTTCTTCAAACAGTCGGTAGACGGCCTGTCGAAGGGCTCGGCGGTCAGCTTTGCGGGCGTGCCCTCGGGCCAGGTCGACGAAATCGCGCTATGGCCGCAGGATCCCGAATTCGTCCGCGTGCGCATCCGCGTGAAGGACGAAACGCCGATCCTGCAGGGGACGACCGCGCAGATTTCGGGTGTCGGCTTTACGGGCGTGTCGCAGATCACGCTTGACGGCGCGGTCAAGGGCGCACCGCCGATCACCGATATCGGCCCCGCGGGCAAGCCTGTCATCCCCACCAAGCCCGGTGCGCTCGGCGAGCTGCTGTCCAACGCGCCGCAGCTGCTCGAAAGGCTGACTACGCTGGCCGAACGGCTGGGGCAGTTGCTCGACGACGAGAACCAGGCGTCGATCGCGGGCATATTGAAGAATGTGAACCGGCTTTCGGGCTCGCTCGCCGAGCGTGGCCCCGAGATCGCCGCCACGCTGGCCGAGACGCGCGTGACGATCCAGAAGGCGGGGGTCGCGGTGGAAGAGATCGGCAAGCTTGCGGGGACGACCAACCAGCTGCTCGACGGCGAGGGCCGGCCGCTGATCGCCGACCTGCGCAAGACCGTCCAGTCGGCGCAGAAGAGCATGGACGCGCTCGATGGCGCGATCACCGACGCGCGTCCCGGCCTGCAGGCCTTTTCGAAACAGACGATACCGGAGGTCGGGCTGCTCGTGCGCGACCTGCGCGACATGTCCGAAGCGCTTACTGCGGTCGCCACGCGGCTCGACCGCGATGGGGCGGGCGGGCTGGTGGGCTCGCGCAAGCTTCCCGATTACGAACCAAGGGGCCGTCAATGAAGATCGGATCGCTGACCGCGCTCGCCGCGGCGTTCACGCTTGCGGGCTGCGTCAGCTTCGGCAGCGAGCCGCCCAGCTCGCTGTTGACGCTCAGTGCCGACAGTGCGCTTGCGGCAGGAACGAGCCGATCGGTCGGGCCCGGCGAAGCGGTGACCGTGCTACCGCCGCGCGTGCCCGCCGCGCTCGCGACCAATCGCGTGCCGGTCAAGGCCGACGGCACCAACATCGCCTATGTCAAGGACGCGCAATGGGTCGACAGCCCGGGCCGGCTGTTCGGCGCGCTGCTATCCGAGACGATCGCGGCGAAGACCGGCCGGGTGGTCATGGATTTCCGCCAGTTCTCGTTCGACCCCGGCGTGCGTATCGGCGGCGATCTCCGGAATTTCGGCGTCGACGCCGAGGCGATGGAGGCAATCGTGACCTATGATGCGACGCGTACGCTGCCCGGCAGCGACCGGATCGAGGAGCGCCGCTTCGAGGCGCGCGTTCCCGTGTCGGAGGTGAAGGCCGGCCCGGTCGGCGCCGCGCTCAACGAGGCCGCCAACAAGGTGGCCGCCGACGTCGCCGCCTGGATCGGGAGCTAGCCATCCCGGCACGGCCATGCGCTATTTCCTCGATACCGAATTCAACGGCTTTGGCGGCGCCCTGATGAGCATCGCGCTGGTACCCGAGTTCGGCGACAATGAATTCTACGCGGTGCTGCCATCGCCCGAGGCGATCGAGCCCTGGGTAGAGCGGCATGTCGTTCCCTATCTGCACATGGTGCCGCAAGGACTCGACCTCCAGCTCGATCCGGTGAGCGCTGCGCACGAGGTCGCCGCCTATCTCGCGGCCGACCCAGACCCCGAGATCGTCGCCGACTGGCCCGACGACATCGCGCTGTTCTGCAAGCTGCTGATGGTCGGCCCCGGGCTGATCGCCGATGTCGGGAGCCTGCGCTTCGAAATGCTCAGCAATCCGGGCTTCAGCACCGCCCGCAACAGCAAGGTGCCGCACAACGCGCTCCACGATGCGCGCGCGTTGCGCAATTTCGTGATAGAAAGCGAAGCGAGATGAGCGTCGCCTTTCGCCGTGATGTGGACGAGGAGCATCTTGAACCCCGTCCCGAGCTGCCGATCCCGCCCGGCCCCAACCTCGTCACCGCGCGCGGGCTGGCGCTGACCGAGGCGCGCGTGGCCGCGCTCGAAGCCGCGCTCGCGGCCGCTGCGACCGAGGATGAGACCAAGGCGATCGAGCGCGACCTGCGCTACTGGCGCGCGCGCCGCGCGACCGCGCAGGTCATGCCCGGCTTTGCGGGGGACGCGATCCGCTTCGGCGCGCGCACGACCTATACCGACGCCGCGGGAACCCGGCACAGCGTCGACATCGTCGGTGTTGACGAAGCCGACCCGGCTGCAGGGCGCATCGCCTTCACATCACCGCTCGCGCGCGCCCTTATCGGCGCGGGGGAGTGCGATCGCGTCGATTTCGGCGGCAAGCCCGAGGCGCTCGAGATCATGGCGGTGGGGCCGATCCCCGACTGAGCCCGGCCTTTTGAATAGAGCCTGATTCACGCCCTCGATCGAAGCACGCCGTGCTTCGATTTCATACGATCAGGCTCTAAGCGAGGCTCTTCGAGGCCTGTTCGAACACGTCCCTGGACAGGTCCGGCGTGTCGACAATCCGCTGGAGCGCCGCGCGCATCCTGGCCGCCCGCTCCTCGCCGAAGCGACGCCAGCGGCCGAGCGGCGGGACGAGCCGCGCCGCGGTCTGCGGGTTGAGCTTGTCAAGCGCGATGATCGTATCGGCGAGATAGTCGTAGCCGCGTCCGTCGAGCGCGTGGAAGGCGCGCTGGTTGACCGCGAACGCCCCCGCCAGTGCGCGTGCGCGATTGGGATTGGCGAGCGTGAAATCGGGATGCTGCGACAGCGCGACAACCTGATCCACGGTATCATCGCGCGGCGACAGCGCCTGGGTGGTGAACCATTTGTCGAGCACCAGCGCATTGTCATGATAGCGCGCGTAGAAGGCGTCCAGCGCCTTGCTGCGCAGCGTCGAGCTGCCATTGGCAAGGACGGTGAGCGCCCCCTGACGATCGGTCATGTTGTCGGCATTCTCGAACTGCGCAAAGGCAAGTTCGGCGGCGTCGGCCCCGTCGCTGGCGTCGATATAGCCCAGCACGACGGATCGCAGCCGGCGTGCGCCCTTGGCCGCGGGCGAATATTCGAACCGGTTGGCCTGCGTCGCGGCATAGGCGGCGCGCCATTCCTGCTCGAGCGTCACGCCGAGGTCGCGGCGCAGCGCCTCGCGCGCCTTGTGGATCGCCTCGGGATCGACGACCAGCATGTGATCGCCGATGAAGCTCTCGCTCGGCAGCAGCACCGCCTCCGCGATGAACGCCTTGTCGAGCGCGGGATCGGTCAGCGTATTGCGGACCGCGCGGATCACCGCTTCGTGATCGGGCCTGCCCCCCGCGACCGCGCCGACCAGCGTGTCGAGCATCAGCTGCTGCATCGCCTCGTAGCGCGCAAAGGGATCGTCGTCATGCGCCGAGAGAAATGCGAGATCGGCAGGCGAACGATCGGTCTCGACGATGACGGGCGCCGAAAAGCCGCGGTTGATCGAGAGCACCGGGCGCTCGTCGATGTTTTCGAAGGTCACGGTCTGCTCGGCGGTGTCGAGCAGTACCAGCTGTTCCTCGCCCAGCGGCTTGCCGCTCGATTCGCCGAACAATCGAATGCGAAGCGGCAGCACCATCGGCAGCTTGTCGGGCTGGCCGGGCGTCGCCGGCACGCCCTGTTCGAGGTGGAGCCGCGCGGTGGTGCCGCTGTGCTCGAGCTGCGCGCGGACCCGCGGCGTTCCCGCCTGCTCATACCAGCGACGGAACTGGGCGAGATCGATCGCGCCGCCGTCCTCCATCGCGGTGACGAAATCCTCGCAGGTCGCGGCCTCGCCGTCATGCCGATCGAAATAGAGATCGGCACCTTTCCGGAAACGCTCGGCGCCCAGCATCACCGCCATCATCCGGATCAGCTCGGCGCCCTTGTTATAGACCGTCGCGGTGTAGAAGTTCGAGATTTCCATGTAGGAATCGGGGCGGACGGGATGCGCGAGCGGGCCCGCATCCTCGGGGAACTGCGCGGCGCGCAGCACACGGACGTCCTCGATCCGCTTGACCGCGGCCGAGCCCTGGTCGGCGGTAAAGCTCTGGTCGCGAAAGACGGTGAGGCCTTCCTTGAGGCTCAGCTGGAACCAGTCGCGGCAGGTGACGCGGTTGCCCGACCAGTTGTGAAAATATTCGTGCGCGACGACCCCCGCGATCGCGTCGTAATCCGCATCGGTCGCGGTGTCGGGGTCCGCGAGGATGTAGCGCGAGTTGAAGATGTTGAGGCCCTTGTTCTCCATCGCGCCGAAATTGAAATCGGCGACCGCGACGATGTTGAACACGTCGAGGTCGTATTCGCGGCCATAGTTCTTCTCGTCCCACGCCATCGCCGCCTTGAGCGCGCGCATCGCGTGATCGGTTTTGGGCAGGTCGGCCTTGCGGACCCAGATGCCAAGATCGACCTTGCGCCCCGACGCGGTGGTGAAGCTGTCCCGGTTCGCGACGAGATCGCCCGCGACCATCGCGAACAGGTAGCTCGGCTTGGGGAAGGGATCGTTCCATTCGGCCCAGTGGCGGCCATCGGACAGATCGCCCGAAGCGACGGGATCGCCATTGGCCAGCAATACCGGATAGCGGGTCTTGTCCGCCTCCATCCGCACCGAATAGCGCGTGAGCACATCGGGCCGATCGGGGAAGAAGGTGATGCGGCGAAAGCCTTCGGCCTCGCACTGGGTGCAGAGCAGCCCGCCCGAGGCATAGAGCCCCATCAGCTGGGTGTTGAGCTCGGGCGCGATACGCACTTCGGTCTCGACGACATGCGCAGTGCCGGGGAGATCGACGACCAGATCGCCATCCTCAAGCCGCCATGCACCGGCGTCGAGCACCTTGCCATCGACCGCGACCGACTCGGGGGTGAGCCCATCGCCGTCGAGGCGAAGCGGCCGGTCGTGCGCGCCGTTGCGCGTCACGCTCAGCCTTGCCTTCACGCGTGCCTTGAGGCTGTCGAGCGCGAAATCGAGCGCGATCTCGGGGACCAGCCAGTCGGGCGGGCGATAGTCGAGGCGGCGGACAACCGTGGGGGCGGCGGGGGCGGTTTGGACGTCGAGCATGGACAGAGACTTAGGCGGGACAACTCCCCCGTGCAATGACCCGCGGCACTGGGTAGAACGCGCCATGGCTTCGATCCTGATCTTCGGCATGGGCTATAGCGCGGGCCGCATCGCCGCAGCGCTGCAAGCGCGCGGCTGGCGCGTGATCGGGACACGGCGCCAGGCTTCTGGCGATGCGCTGGCATTCGACAATGCGCCCGCAATTCACGCCGAGCTGGCGCGCGCGACGCATATCCTGTCAAGCGTGCCGCCCGAGGGCGAAGGCGATCCCGTGCTGGCGCGCTATGGCGGCGCGATCGCCGCAGCACCTGCCCGCTGGATCGGCTATCTGTCCTCGACGGGGGTCTATGGTGACAGCGGCGGCGCCTGGGTCGATGAAAGCGCGCGTACGGGCGGTGGCCGGCGATCGGCGCGCGTCGCGGCCGACTCGGCGTGGCAGGCGCTCGGCGCCGACGTCCGCGTCTTCCGCCTGCCCGGAATCTACGGGCCGGGCCGATCGGCGCTCGAGCGCGTCGCAGCGGGCAAGGCGCACCGGATCGACCTGCCCGGACAGATCTTCAGCCGCGTGCATGTCGACGATATCGTTTCGGGCGTGATCGCAGGCTTCGACGGGCCCGCGGGCGTCTATAACCTCGCCGACGATCGTCCGGCGTCGCAGAACGCGGTGGTCGAACAGGCCTGCGCGCTGCTAGGCCTGCCCCGCCCGCCGCTGCAGACGCTTGACCAGGCCGGGCTGTCGCCCCCCGCGCGCGCCTTCTATGCGGAGAACCGGCGGGTCGCGAACGGCAAGGCTAGGCGGCTGCTCGGCTGGGCGCCGCGCTATCCCGATTATCGCGCGGGGCTGCGTGCCCTCAATGCGATCACGAGCCCGGCGAGCGCGAGCACGCAGCCGGCAGCGGCCAGCAGCGACCAGCGATAACCCTCGAACAGCGTCGAGAGCAGCATCGCGATCACCGGGATGAGCACGCTCGAATAGGCCGCCTTGGCGGGGCCGATCATGCGGATCACGCCGAAATAGAGCGAGAAGGCCACGGCCGAGGCGATCACGCCCAGATAGAGCAGCCCTGCAAGGTAACCCCAGCGCAGTTCGATCACCGGTGACCCCGCGGTACCCCAGGCGTAAAGCGCGTTGACCGCGCTGCCGAGCAGCATCGCCCAGGCGAGCATCACCGCCATCGGATAGAGTTTCGACCGCTCGGTCGCCTGCATCACATTGGCGGCCGAGGCGCAGAGCACGCCGAGCAGTGTGATGCCGATGCCGAGCAAGGTGCTGCCCGCGGCGGCATCGTCGCGACGCGCCTCATGGACGAAGAGCAGCGCGACCCCCGCGATGGCGATCGCCGAGCCCAGCAGGAAGCGCGCTGAAACCCTGTGGCCGAGGAAGATCCGGCTCAGCAACGCATTGGGCACGACGAGCAGTGCGAACACCAGCGCGACGAGCCCCGAGGTGATGTAGAGCTCGGCGCGATAGACGAAGTTGAAGTTGAGCACGAACTGCGACAGCGCCATGCCGATCGCGAAGAGCATCCCCGCGCGGTCGAGCCTCAGGCTTTCGCGCCGCGCGAGCGCATAGCCGAGCATAGTCAGCCCCGCGATCAGGAAACGATAGGCGACGGACCAGCTCGGCGGCACGACGCCCAGCTGGTCGCGGATGACGAGCCAGGTCGATCCCCAGATCAGCGTGACGATGACGAAGGGGATGAGGACGCGCCCCTTCGCCGCCGCAGCGGGGGGCGCGGTCACAGCGCGGCGATGGCGTCGGCCAATGGCCGGATCGCCTCGACATCCTGGTGCCAGCTCGTCACCAGCCGCACCTCGCCCTGCGCCCAGTCGTAGAAATCGAAGCCCAGCGCGCGCAACGACGCGGCCTCTTGCGGCGTCACGCGCAGGAATACCTCGTTGGCCTCGACCCGGTGGACCAGCCGCGCGCCGGCTGCGTCGGCGAGCAGCCGCGCCCCCGCATTGGCGGCGCGGGCATTGGTAAGCCAGACATCGTCGTCGAGCATCGCCAGGATCTGCGCGGCGAGATAGCGGCCCTTGGAAAGCAGGTGCCCCGCGCGCTTGCGGCGATAGTGGGTCGCCTCCGCCAACCCGGGCTTGAAGAAGATCAGCGCTTCGGTCGCCATGCCGCCATTCTTGGTAAAGCCGAAGCTGAGGACATCGACGCCCGCGCGCCACGTCACATCGGCGGGGCTACAGCCGAGATGGGCCACGGCATTGGCGAAGCGCGCACCGTCCATGTGGAAGCCGAGCCCGCGCTCGCGGCACACCGCGCCCAGCGCGGCGACCTCGGCGGGCGTATAGACCTCGCCATATTCGGTGGCGTTGGTGATCGAGAGCGCGTGCGGCTGGACCCAGTGGACCCCGGCGTTCACCCCACCCAGCGCAGCGATCACCTGATCGGGGGTAAGCTTCGCGCCGGGGCCGTCGACTAGCATCAGCTTGGCGCCATGCGTGTAGAATTCGGGCGCGCCGCATTCGTCATTCTGGATATGCGCCTGGGCGTGACAGATCACGCCGCCATGCGGGGGACACAGTGCCGCCAGCGCCAGCGAATTGGCCGCGGTGCCCGTCGCCACCCACAGCGCGCGCACCTCGGTCTCGAACAGTTCCGAAAACCGCGCGTCGAGTGACTGGCTCCAGCGATCGCCGTCATAGGCGGTGTCGGTCTTGTTGGCGGCGACCAGCGCGTCGAGGACGGGCTGGCAGGCGGGGGCGGCGTTGTCCGAAAAGAAGCGCATTTCAGCGCAATGCGCATGGCGCCCCGCCGCGTCAACACGCAAGCGTATCGTTATGGGGCAGGCGGACGGGCAATCGGCGTACCAAACTTGATCGAAGCTGGTTTAAGTCGCGCGGAACGGGGTCGTTAGGACGAATAAAACGCAAATCCGGCCGCTTATCGCTTGAATACCGCATATGGGTTAGTATGGGAAACCACTCCGCAGTTTGTGAAATGGAGATCACCCATGGATCATTCGCCCACCCCGGATTCGCATGATCCGGCGGATATGGGAGAAAGGACTCGCGAACCGAGAACCAGCCGCCTTTTCGTCGGCCAGCTCGCGCTGGAGGACGGCAGCGTGGTCAAGGTCCGCATCCGCAATATTTCCGAAGGTGGCTTCGGCGGCCGCAGCGACACGTTGCTGCGCGTGGGGCAGCGCGGCCATATGCTGCTCGCGGGCATCGGGCTGGTCGCGGGGCGTGTGGCGTGGACCAACGAGCATCTGTTCGGGCTCCAGTTCGACACGCGAATCGATCCCTCGCTGGCGCGGCTCTCTCCGCCCGCCACGTCGCAGCAAAGCGAATATGTCGTGCCGCCGCAGTTTCGCCCGACCACCGATCACAAGCGCCCGGGCTTCCGCGTCCGCTAAGCCGCGGCGGAAGCGCAGCCTGGCGATCAGGCCCGCCCCGCAAGCATCTTGATGATACCCGAGAAATCGAGCCCGCCCTGCCCGGCATCGGCGAACTGCTCATAGAGTTCAGCCGCCTTCGCGCCCATCGGCACATCCGCCGAAACACCGCTCGCGGCCTCCATCGCCAAGCGCAGATCCTTGAGCATCAGCGCGGTCGCGAAGCCGCCCTGATAGTCGCGGTCGGCGGGCGTCACGGGGCCGACGCCGGGGACGGGGCAATAGCTGGTCATCGACCAGTTCT
This sequence comes from Sphingobium sp. FW306-1B-F04DB, assembly GCF_058781925.1. Taxonomy (NCBI): domain Bacteria; kingdom Pseudomonadati; phylum Pseudomonadota; class Alphaproteobacteria; order Sphingomonadales; family Sphingobiaceae; genus Sphingobium; species Sphingobium sp. FW306-1B-F04DB. Next base: position 29,664 of record NZ_JBYSXE010000003.1, read on the forward strand.
GGCCCGATGCCTTGGAGGAGATGTCGAAGAATGTCTGGAGGTCGAGGCCGAGCTTCTGCGCGAGCAGGAAGGTCTCGCACGTCGCGACCATCGACGCGCCGAGCAGCATGTTGTTGCAGATCTTCGCGGCCTGTCCCGCCCCGCTCGCGCCCGCATGGATCACCGCCTTGCCCATCGCGGCGAGGATCGGCTCGGCGCGCCCGAAAGCCTCGTTCGAACCGCCGACCATGAAGGTGAGCGTGCCCTCGTTCGCCGCCGCGATGCCACCCGAGACGGGCGCATCGACCGCGATCAGCCCCTTGGCCGCGGCAGCGTCGGCCACGCGCCGCGCGGTCGCGACGTCGATCGTCGAACAGTCGATCAGCAGCGTCCCCGGCTGGGCATTGCCGAACAGCGCGTCGGTATAGACCTGCTCGACATGCTTGCCTGCCGGCAGCATCGTCACGATCGCCTCGGCCCCGTCGGCGGCTGCCGCAGCGTCCTCGACGGGCAGGCAGCCCGCCTCCTTCGCGCGCGCCAGCGCCTCTTCGGACAGGTCGAACGCGCGGACGTCATGTCCAGCCTTTGCGAGGTTCGCGGCCATGCCGCCGCCCATATTGCCGAGCCCGATGAAACCGATGCGTGCCATAATCCTCAGTCCTTTTCCGTCATGCCAGCGCAGGCTGGCATCTTGCGTGGCCACCAGAGATGCCAGCCTTCGCTGGCATGACGTTCGTTCCGTCTACTTCCCCGTCCAATTGCCCGGGCGCTTCTCGACGAAGGCGGCCATGCCTTCCTTCTGGTCCTCGGTGCCGAACAGCGCGTGGAACAGGCGGCGTTCGAACTGCACACCCATCTGCAGATTGGTCTCGTAGGCGGCGTTGACCATTTCCTTGTTCGCCTTGACCGCAAGCGGCGCCATCCCCGCGATCACCGTCGCGGTCCTGATCGCGTCCTCGACGAGATCGCCGAGGGGAACGATGCGTGCGACGAGGCCCGAACGTTCGGCTTCCTCGGCGTCCATCATCCGCCCGGTCAGGCACATTTCCATCGCCTTGGCCTTGCCCACCGCGCGCGGCAGGCGCTGCGATCCGCCCATGCCCGGCGAGACGCCGAGCTTGATCTCGGGCTGACCGAATTTCGCGTTGTCCGCGGCGAGGATGAAATCGCACATCATCGCGAGTTCGCATCCGCCGCCCAGCGCATAGCCCGCGACCGCGGCGATCACGGGCTTGCGCGTCGCGGTCACGCGGTCATAGCCCGCAAAGAAATTGCTGCCATACATGTCGGCAAAACCCTGATCCGACATTTCCTTGATGTCGGCGCCCGCGGCGAAGGCCTTTTCGTTGCCCGTGATCACCGCACAACCCTGGTTGTCGTCCTTGTCGAAGGCCTCGAGCGCAGCGATCAGCTCGGCAAGCACCTGCGAGTTGAGCGCATTCAATGCCTGCGGGCGGTTCAGCGTGATCAGCGTGACGGGGCCGCGGGTTGCGACGAGCAGCGTTTCGTATGTCATCTTCTTTTTCCTTCGTCATGCCAGCGCAGGCTGGCATCTCTGGTGGCCACGCAAGATGTCAGCTTTCGCTGGCATGACGTGGAAAGCGTCAGGCCGGCGTCCAGGCCTCATCCTCGGGCAGCGGTGCGAAGATCGTGTCGAGCATGTGCTCGGTCACGCCTTCGGGCGTAGCCGGGTTCCATTGCGGGGCGTTGTCCTTGTCGACGATCACCGCGCGGACCCCCTCGAGGAAATCATGGCGCTGCACGACATGCGCGCCGACCGCATATTCCTGTTTCATTTCGTCGGCGAAGCTGTGCATGCCGGCGCCTTCCCTGAGCAGGCGCAGCGAGACTTTCATCGTCTGCGGCGACTTGGTCCTGAGCGTCGCAAGCTCCTTCAATGCCCAGTCGCTGCCGTCGGCCTCGAGCGCGTCGTAGATGTCCTCAAGACGGTCCGACGCGAACAGCCGGTCGATCAACGCGCGGCTCTCCTCGATCCGCGCGGGCGGCGGAGACACCGATAGCTGGCCCAATATGCCGTCGATCCGCGAGGGATCGGTGGCGATCCGCGACTTGGCCTCTTCCAGCGCTTCGGCGGGGAGGTAATGCGTGGCAAGGCCGAGCGACAGGCACTCGGCACCATCGAGCCGCGCGCCGGTGAGCGCGAGGAACTGGCCAACGCGGCCCGGCAGGCGCGAGAGATACCAGCCGCCGCCAACGTCGGGGAACAGCCCAATTCCCGTCTCTGGCATGGCAAGCCGCGTATTCTCGGTCGCGACGCGATATTTGCACGGCAGGGCGATGCCGACGCCGCCGCCCATCGTGATCCCGTCCATGAACGCCACGGTGGGCTTGGCATAGGTGAAGAGACGGTGGTTCATCCGGTATTCGGCGTGGAAGAACGCCCGCGCCTCCGCGCCGTCCTTCGCGCCGCTTTCGGCGAGCATGCGGATATCGCCGCCAGCGCAGAAGCCGCGGCCTTCGGCATGGTCGAAGAACAGAATCTCCACCTCGCCCGCATCACGCCAGTTCTCGAGCACGTTGATGATGCCCTGACACATCTCGGTGGTGAGCGCATGGATCGCCTTGGGGCGGTTGAGGCTGATGCGGCCGGCGCGGCCCTCGTTGCGGATGATGAGTTGGTCGGTCATGCTTTCCCGTTACCCCAATATTCGCGCCATGCCAGCGCAGGCTGGCATCTCTGGTGGCGCCGCGAGATGCCAGCCTTGGCCATACATGGCCAAGTTTATCCTGAGCGACGCCGCAGGCGGCGTCGAAGGGCCGGCATGACGGAAGAAAATGTCACTGCCGCGTCAGTTCGCGCCCGACGATCATCCGCATGATCTGGTTGGTGCCCTCGAGGATCGAGTGGACGCGAAGGTCGCGCCAGAATCGCTCGATCGGATAGTCCTGCAGGAAGCCATAGCCTCCGTGCAGCTGGAGCGCGTCGTTGACGACCTTGGAGCCCGTGTCGGTCGCGAGCCGCTTGGCCATCGCCGCGAACTTGGTCTTGTCGGGATCATTAGCGGTCACCTTGCATGCCGCGGCATAGAGCAGCGTCCGCGCGGCCTGGAGCTCGGTCTCCATGTCGGCGAGCATGAACTGCGTGTTCTGGAAGTCGGCGATCGCCTTGCCGAACTGCTTGCGTTCCTTGGTGTATTTCACCGCCTCGTCGAGGCAGCGCTGCCCACCGCCAAGCGAGCAGGCGCCGATGTTGAGGCGACCACCGTCGAGCCCCATCATCGCGATGCGGAATCCCTCACCCTCGGCGCCCACCAGATTCTCGACGGGCACGCGGACGCCGTCGAAATTGACCTGGCTCGTCGGCTGTGAGCGCCAGCCGAGCTTCTTCTCATTGGCGCCGAAGCTGACGCCTTCCATGTCTTTTTCGATGACGAGGCAGGAAATGCCCTTGGGGCCATCCTCGCCCGTGCGGACCATGGTGACATAGATTTCGTTCTCGCCGCCGCCCGAGATGAACGCCTTGGAGCCGGTGACGATATAATGGTCGCCATCGCGGACCGCCTTGGTCTTCAATGCCGCGGCGTCTGAGCCCGAGCCGGGTTCGGTCAGGCAATAGCTCGCGATCTTGTCCATGCCGACGAGCTGCGGGAGGTACTTGTTCTTGACCGCCGCCGAACCGAAGCGGTCGATCATCCAGCTCGCCATGTTGTGGATCGATATGAAGGCGCTGGTCGAGGGGCAGCCATAGGCCATCGCCTCCATGATCAGAGCCGCCTCGAGCCGCCCAAGCCCGATCCCGCCCATCTCCTCCGACACGTAGATCGAGGCGAAGCCGAGCTCGGCGGCGGCCTTGATCGTGTCGCGCGGAAAGATGTGCTTCTCGTCCCATTCGGCCGCGAAGGGCGTGATCGCGTCGGCGGTGAACTTGCGCGCCATCTCCTGAATCGCGCGCTGGTCTTCGGTGAGGTCGAACTGATTGGTCATGCTGCTGCCACTACCTCGATTTCGACCAGCCAGTCTCTCTCGAGCGTCTGCGCGACGATGGCGGTGGTCGGGATGCGCCGCTCACCCAGCGCGCGGCAACGGGCGGCCGCATTGGCCTCGGCATAGCCCGCGTCGCGCATATAGCTGGTGAGCCGCACGATATTGTCAGTCGTCATCCTCGCGCTGGCGAGGATGGTACGAATGTTGTTCCAGATGAGTTCGAGCTGATCGTCGAGGGTCGCGCCCGGCATGCCCGCGGGGTCAAGCCCCATCGTGCCGCTGACGAAGACCATGCGCTCGGCGCCCCGAACCTCCATGGCGTGCACCCAGTCCGACCCGGTCCGATAGATATTTTCGACCGGGTCGTGCGCGATCAGCTCCATGGCGTTACCCCATCGTCGGAATGACGAAGGCGTTGCTACCATCGGGCGAGCCGTCGGGCCAGCGCTGGGTGATCGTCTTGGTCTTGGTCCAGAAGCGGACGCCCTCCATGCCGTGCTGGTTGATGTCGCCGAATGCCGAGCGCTTCCAGCCGCCGAAGCTGTGATAGGCGACGGGCACGGGGATAGGGACGTTGATGCCGACCATGCCGACATTGACGCGGTGCGCGAATTCGCGCGCGGCATGGCCGTTGCGCGTGAAGATCGCGACGCCGTTGCCGTACTGATGCTCGCTCGGAAGACGCAGCGCCTCCTCGAAATCATGGGCCCGGACGATCTGGAGCACGGGGCCGAAAATCTCTTCCTTGTAGCTCTCCATCGTCGGCTTGACATAGTCGAACAGCGACGGGCCGATGAAGAAGCCTTCCTCATGGCCCTGCAGCTTGAAGCCGCGGCCGTCGACGACGAGCTCGGCGCCTTCGTCGACACCCTTCTGGATCCAGTTCTCTACACGCTGCTTGTGCGCGGCGTTGACGACGGGGCCGTAATGCGCCTCGGCATCGGTCGACACGCCGACGCGCAGCTTGCGGATCGCAGGGATCAGCGCCTCGCGCAGTTCGTTGGCGGTCTTTTCACCAACCGGCACGACGACGGGCAGCGCCATGCAGCGCTCGCCCGCAGAGCCGAAGGCAGCGCCCGACAGGTCGTTCACCACCTGGTCGAGATCGGCGTCGGGCATGACGATGCCGTGATTCTTGGCACCGCCCATCGCCTGGACGCGCTTTCCGGCCGCGACGCCGCGCTGATAGATGTAATGCGCGACGTCCGACGAGCCGACGAAGCTGACCGCCGAGATCGCGGGATGATCGAGGATGGCATCGACCATTTCCTTGTCGCCGTGCACGACCTGGAGGATGCCTTCGGGCAATCCCGCTTCCTGAAACAGTTCGGCAAGTCGCACGGGCACCGAGGGATCGCGCTCGGAGGGCTTGAGCAGGAATGCGTTGCCCGTTGCGATGGCGACCCCCGACATCCACAGCGGGATCATCGCGGGGAAGTTGAAGGGGGTGATGCCGGCGCCGATGCCGAGCGGCTGGCGCATCGAATAGACGTCGATGCCGGGGCCGGCGCCCTGGGTGTACTCGCCCTTTAGCGCATGGGGGATGCCGCAGCAGAACTCGATGACCTCGAGCCCGCGCTGGATGTCGCCTTTGGCATCGGCGATGACCTTGCCATGCTCGGAGGAGAGCAGGTGCGCGAGCTCGTCCATGTGCTTTTCGACGAGCGCCTTGAAGTTGAACATGACGCGCGCGCGGCGCTGCGGATTGGTCGCGGCCCAGGCGGGCTGCGCCTTCTGCGCGGCGGCGACCGCGGCGTCGAGCACCGCTTGGTCGCCCAGTGCTACACGCGCCTGGATCTGGCCGCTATTGGGATCGAAGACGTCGCCGAAGCGCGCGCCTTCGGACGCGAGCGCGGTGGCGAGCTTGTGCGTGATCTGACGCATCGGGGCATCCTCTCGAAGATGACGGGGTGTTTTATCAGGCATGTCATCGGCCATTGTGAATTTGCACGCAACCCGACATATCTGCAGGCTGTTCATGCAATTTTGCAGCACGGGACGGGGCGATGTTCGACTGGGACGATCTGCGCGTTTTCCTTGCGGTCGCGCGCGCACGGCGGATTGCGCCCGCGGCGCGCGGGCTGGGCGTCGATGCGACGACCGTAGGGCGGCGGCTGGCGCGGCTCTCCGAGCAGCTCGGTGCGCAGCTCTTCGAAAACGCCGGGGGTGAAAGGCTCCTCACCGAGCGCGGGCAGACACTGTTTGCGCGCGCCGAGGCGATCGAGAGCACCGCGCTCGCCGCGATGGGCGAGGTCACAGGCGACTCGCGCAGCCTTTCGGGGCAGGTCCGGCTGAGCGTGGCAGAGGGCTTCGCGACCTGGGTGCTCGCCCCCGCGCTCCCCGAATTCCACCGGACGCATCCGGATATTCAGCTCGACCTCATCACCGCATCGGGTTTCCTCAACCCGTCCAAGCGTGAGGCCGATATCGCCGTGATGCTCGCGCGCCCGCGCAGCGGTCGGCTGGTCGCCGCCAAACTCAGCGACTATCGCCTGCGGCTTTATGCCACGCGCAGTTATCTTGAAGCCCACGGCACCCCCGGACAGGTCGAGCAACTGGCCCGCCATACGCTCGTCAGCTATGTCCCCGAGTTCATCTATTCGCCCGAGCTCGACTATCTGGGTGAGATCGGCAGCGGGCTTGAACCGCGGCTCAGGAGCACGAGCATCAACATCCAGCACCGTCTGATCGCGGGCGGCGCAGGCATCGGCGTGTTGCCGACCTTCATCGGCGATCGTGACCCGTTGCTGGTCCCCGTCATGGCGGGCGAGCGCGAGATACGGCGCAGCTTCTGGCTGGTGACGCACGCCGATACGCGCGGGCTCGCGCGTATCGAGGCGGTTGCCGCGCTGCTCAGGCAATGCACCACGGGCCTCAACGACTGAGGCCCCGCGACCCGGCCCATTTCCAATCGACCGGCGGACTGGCATAGGAGCCGGCCCGCCGGTCGTTGCGGGACGGAGATTTTCGATGGCCACGTCGGCTTTGCAGCAGGAAAGGGGCGCCTGGGGACAGGAAGCGCGCGCGATGATCGTGCTTGCGCTGCCGCTCATCCTGGGCAACCTCGCGTGGGCGACGATCCACGCCACCGACCTGATCCTCGTCGGCAGGCTCGGTGCTGACACGCTCGCCGCCGCGGCGCTCGGCGTCAATCTCTACAACGCCTTCTTGATCTTCGGCATGGGGCTGGTGATGGCGGCATCACCGCTGATCGCCAGCGAACGCGGGCGCCGGCTCCATTCGGTGCGCGATATTCGCCGCACGGTGCGCCAGACGATGTGGGCGGCCGCCACGATCTGCGTGCCGATCTGGGCCGTGCTCTGGCACGGCGAGGCGATCCTGCTCGCCATGGGGCAGGATCCCGCGCTGTCGGCCGATGCGGGCATTTTCCTGCGCGCGCTGCAATGGGCGCTGTTTCCCTTCCTGCTCCACCTGACGCTCAGAAACTATATCTCCGCGCTCGAACGGCCGGTCTGGGGCGTGGTCGTCGTCGTCGCGACGGTGGCGTTCAACCTGCTCGTCTGCTGGATCCTGATCTTCGGCAAGTTCGGCGCACCCGCACTGGGGCTGGTCGGGGCGGGGATCGGCAGCAGCCTGTCGGGCTTCTTCATGTTCTTCGGGATGCTTGCGGTGGTGTATGGCGACCGGCGCTTCCGCCGCTACCACCTGTTCGGGCGTTTCTGGGTGCCCGACTGGCCGCGCTATCGCGACGTGTGGAGGCTCGGCCTGCCGATCGCAGTGACGCTGGGGCTCGAGGTGACGGTGTTCAATGCCGCTGTGTTCCTGATGGGGCTGATCGACAAGCCCTCGCTCGCCGCGCACGCGATCGCGATCCAGATCGCCGCCTTGTCCTTCATGGTGCCGATGGGTCTGGCGCAGGCGGGCACGGTCCGCGTCGGTATCGGCCATGGCCGGCGTGACCCTGCGATGATCGCGCGCGCGGGCTGGCTGGCGCTGGCGATGGGTGTGGGCTTCATGTGTACCACCGCGATCCTGCTGATCACCGCGCCGCGGCTGCTGATCGGGATATTCCTCGACCTTGGTGACCCCGCCAATGCCCGTGTCGCGACGCTCGCGGTCTCGTTCCTCGCGGTCGCCGCGCTGTTCCAGATCGTTGACGGCGCGCAGGTGGTGGGCGCGGGTATATTGCGCGGGCTCCACGACACCAAGGTGCCGATGCTGTACGCCGCGGTCGGCTATTGGGTGATCGGCATCGGCGTCGGCACCGTGCTGGCGTTCCCGCTCGGCCTGCGCGGCGTAGGCATCTGGCTCGGGCTCGCCAGCGGCCTCGCTGCGGTCGCGATACTGATGGCCACCCGCTGGATGCGGCGCGAAAGGCTGGGGCTGGTTCCGCATCGGATCCCGGCGGGCGCCGCGATGCCCTGATCGCACGATGAATTGTCAAACAATGTGCAATTTCGGCACTGGACAGCCGCCGCGGCCGAAAATATCGCGCGCGCCATGCGTATCAGAAAGTATCTGTGTGGCGTTCTCGGGCATCTCCGTTCAAGGGAACGCGCCTTCTCTGATGACCGTGGCCGCTGGATCAGCGAATGCGTGCATTGCTCGACTCGCCTGCACCGCTGCCACGATCGCAAATGGCGACCGCTGGTTGACACCGAATAGGCGTGGCCGCCACCGCCCTTCTTTCATGCGCTTTCGCGGATTATAGCAGCACCAGCGGTTCCGCTGGTCACCACGCCGCCCGGGAGTAAAGTCCATGCCGTCAGACGTTGTCGACAATCCCGCGCAGCACCGCTTCGAGCTCGCGATCGAGGGCAGCGAAGAGGTCGCCGCGGCCTATTACCGGATCGAGGATGATCGCGTGTTCCTGACGCATACCGAGGTGCCCTTCGCCTTTTCGGGGCGCGGTATCGGGTCGGAGCTCGCGCGCGGCGTGTTCGAGGCGATCCGTGCGAGCGGGCGCAAGGCGATGCTCAGATGCAGCTTCATGGTCGCCTATGCGGCGCGGCATCCGGAATTTGGCGATATCGTCGATGGATAGATTTTTGATGCGAAGGAGATCGCGATGATCGAGATGCTCATCCAGCAGCGTCGCCGCAGCCTGGGCGGATTCGATGTCGGGCGCGTGCTGCCCTTCGCCAGGCGCCGGATGGTCGGACCCTTCGTCTTCTTCGACCATATGGGCCCGCTCGACCTCGAGGCGGGCGTATCGCGCTCGGTCGATGTCCGGCCACATCCGCACATCGGCCTGTCGACGGTCACCTATCTTTTCTCGGGCGAGATCATGCACCGCGACAGCGTTGGCTCGGAACAGGCGATCCGCCCGGGCGAGGTCAACTGGATGGTGGCGGGCAGCGGCATCGCGCATTCGGAGCGTTTCGAGCGCGCGCGCCGCGAGGGCGACCATGTCCATGGCATCCAGGCCTGGGTCGCGCTGCCCACCGCCGACGAGGAAACCGATCCCGGCTTTGCCCATCATGAAGGCGACGACCTGCCGACCTGGAGCGAGGCGGGGGTGCGCGGGCGCCTGATCGCGGGCGAGGCGTTCGGGCTGCGCGCGGCGGTGCGCACGCATTCGCCGCTATTCTACGCGCATCTCGACATGGATGCGGGTGCGCGCGCGGCGCTGCCCGACGGACACAGCGAGCGCGCCTTCTATGTGAGCGCAGGCGCGATCGAGATCGACGGGCAGCCTCATGAGGCGGGGGACATGCTCGTCATGGCGCCGGGCGCGGCCGACTTCACCGCGCTCGAGCCGTCGCAGATCATGATGCTTGGCGGCGAGCCGCTGGGCGAGCGTTTCCTTTTCTGGAATTTCGTCTCCTCGTCAAAGGACCGGCTCGAACAGGCCAAGGCCGACTGGCGGGCGGGGCGGATGAAGCTGCCCGACCTCGATCATGACGAATTCATCCCGCTGCCCGAGGAACCCGTTCGCGCACCCGCCGCGGCATCGTGAGGGGGCTGGCGCGATGACCGGTCCCGCATCCCTGCTGATAGCCAAGGCAAGCGCGCATATCGGCGAAACGCGCTACGCCGTCGCCATCAAGGCCGGGCATCACGATTTGACCGCCGATGAGCACAAGAAGCTGGGCGGCGAGGACAGCGGCCCGCCCCCCTTCGGACTGCTGCTCTCGGCATTGGGCGCGTGCACGGCGATCACGCTCAGAATGTACGCCGAGCGCAAGGGCTGGCCGCTCGAGTCGCTCGATGTCGATCTGCGCTATCTCAGGTCGGACGCGGGCGACCATATCGAGCGGTTACTGAAACCCGTCGGCGCCCTCTCCGACGACCAGCGCGCGCGGCTTGCCGACGTCGCCGAGCGCACGCCGGTAACGCTAGCGATCAAGGGCGGGGTCGCGATCGACACCCGGATCGAGGGCAGTGCAGCGGCATGATTCGCGTGCTCGGCATAGCAGGCAGCCTCAGGCGCCAGTCGTAAAATCGCGCGCTGCTCGCCGCGGCGGCCAATCTGATGCCCGCCGAAGCGACGCTCGACATCGCCTCGATCGAAGCCATCCCGCTTTACGATGCCGATCTTGAGACAGCGGAGGGCATCCCCGCAGCGGTCGCCGCGCTCAAGGATGCGATCGCAGGCGCCGATGCGCTGCTGCTCGCCACGCCTGAATATAACAACGGCATCCCGGGGGTGTTCAAGAACGTGATCGACTGGGCATCACGCCCGCCCGCCGATATCGCCCGTGTCTTCGGCGGAAAGCCCGTCGCAATAATCGGCGCATCGGCCGGCCAGTTCGGCACGGTGCTGGCGCAGAACGACTGGCTGCCGGTGCTGCGTACGCTGGGTACACGGCCATGGTTCGGAGGACGGCTGATGGTGCCCTACGCCGGCAAGGCATTCGATGCCGAAGGCCAGCTCGTCGATCAGGCGGTGCGCGAGCGGCTGCGCAATTTCCTCGCAGGCTTCGTCGCCGCGCTCGAACCGACGGGGTGAGCACGCGTGTCCCGATTCGGAACAGGGGCGCGGCCGATCGGGAAAATCATCGCTTTTTCCCAGGTCTTTATTAATCTTTCCGTGGCTTAGGCTGGAGCTCAGGAGGATCGCTGCCCATGGCCCGCATTGTTCTTTCGGCTTCGACATGGCTGCTCGCCGCATCGCTCATGCTGGGCGCGTGCAGCGGCGAGACGGATCGCGCCGCGGACGACGGCAATGTCGCCGATGCCTCGCTCGAACAGCAGATCGTGGTCGATCCCGCACGCGCCGGCGGCGCGCCGGCGCTCGGCCCCAAACCCGGCGCTACCGAACTCGGTACGCTCAAGCGCGCTCCCACACCGGGGTCGTCGCCTGCCCCGGTCACGGTGCCGGCAGCAGCGCCGGCCGATGGTAGCAGCGGCTGCACCACCGGACTGGCCGAAGGCGCTGCCTGGGCAGCAAAGCTCCCCGCCGACCTGCCGCTCTTTCCGCGCGCGCGCGTCAGCGAGGCCTCGGGCAAGGCGGAGGGGGGTTGCCGCGCGGTCACCTTCGCCACCGCGGCGAGCGTCGATCAGGTGGTCGACTATTATTACACGCGCGCGATTGCGGCGGGCTTCACGGCCGAACACCTGCTGCAGGACAAGGAACACGTCCTGGGCGGGACGCGTGGGCGCGACGGCGGCGCCTATTACTTGCTCGCGCGCGCACTTCCGGGCGGCGGCACCGAGGTCGATCTGATCACCAATAACGGCCGCTGAGGCGCCCCGCGCGACAAGAGTGCAGTCGCCGGCGCATTTGGGCAGATTTTGATCGGGGTCTGATTCACGCTTTCGGGGGAAGCGCAAAGCGCTTCCCCCTCAAACGATCAGGCTCTAAAGGCGCCGCATGCGGAACCTCATCCTCGTCATGCTCGGCGGTGCCCTCGGCAGCGCGGCGCGCTTCGGCGTCGGCCGGCTGACGCTTCAGCAGCTCGGCCCTCATTACCCCTGGGGCACGCTGATCGTGAATCTGGTTGGCGGCTTCGCGATGGGGGTGCTCGCCGGATTGCTCGCGCGCTTCGGAGAGGGGCCTGCGGGCTACCGCCATTTCATCGGCATCGGCTTGCTCGGCGGCTTCACCACCTTTTCCGCGTTCAGCCTCGATGCCGCGAACATGATCGAGCGCGGCGCGCCGGGGGACGCCGCGCTTTACGCGCTCGTCTCGGTGATCGGCTCGATTGCGGCTCTGTTTGCGGGGCTCTGGATGGTAAGGGCTTTCGCATGACCAAGACGATTCCCACCGACGTCCGCCAGTTCACCGTGGCCGACGACGATGACGGCATCCGCCTCGACCGCTGGTTCAAGCGGCACATGCCCGATGTCAGCTTCAACCTTGTCTCGCGCTGGGCGCGGACGGGCCAGCTGCGCGTCGACGGCAAGCGCGCTGCGCCGGGCGACCGGATCGAGGCGGGGCAGGTGCTCCGCGTACCCCCGGCCGAGCCCGCCAAGGCCGAGACCGCGAAGCCCAAACGCGAGCGCGCGCAACTGAGCGAGGACCAGAGCGCCTTCGCCGAGTCACTGGTGATCCACAAGGATCGCTCGGCGCTGGTCATCAACAAGCCGCCCGGGCTTGCGACGCAGGGCGGCACCAAGACCGCCGAACATGTCGACGGGCTGCTCGACGCACTGGTCTTCGAGGCCGAAGGGCGGCCCAAGCTAGTCCACCGGCTCGACAAGGATACATCGGGCGCGCTGCTGCTCGCGCGTTCGTCGCGCGCGGCGGCGAGCTTCGCCAAGAGCTTTTCCAGCCGCACCGCGCGCAAGGTCTATTGGGCGCTCGTCGTCGGCGTCCCCGATATCGACGACGGCATGATCGAACTGCCGCTCGCCAAGCAGCCGGGCACGGGCGGCGAGAAGATGCATGTCGACGAGAAGGAGGGGCCGCCCGCGCGCACGCGCTACCGCGTGATCGAGCGCGCAGGCAACCGCGCGGCCTGGGTCGAGCTCCAGCCCTTTACCGGGCGGACGCACCAGCTGCGTGTGCACATGGCGGCGATCGGCCACCCGATCGTCGGCGACGGCAAATATGGCGGCAAGGAAGCCTTTCTGAGCGGCGGGATCAGCCGCAAGATGCACCTCCATGCGCGCCGCATCCGCATCGACCATCCCGATGGCGGGCAGGTCGACGTCACCGCCGAGCTTCCCCGGCACTTCGCCGAGAGCATCGACACGCTGGGCTTCGATCCCGTGCTTGCCGAAGCGCTGACGATCGACGAGGTCAAATTCTCCGAAACGCCCGAGGGCAAGCGCCGCAAGGCGGCGGCGATCGCGAAGGACAAGCGCAAGGAGCGCAAGGGCGAGAGGCGCGGACGAGGGCGCGGCTGATGCATCCGGCTCCTCATTTCCGCTGGGAGGACCGCGACGCGCTCGCCGCCTTCGTCTCCGAGATCGGCTTCGGCGCGCTGTTCGCGGCGACGCCCGACGGCCCGCGTGTCGCGCATGTGCCCGCGGTGTTCATCGATGATACCATGCTCGGCTTCCATGTCGCGCGCGGCAACGGCATCACGCGCCATCTCGACGGCGCGACCGCGCTCTATGTCGTGCAGGGACCCGACGCCTATATCAGCCCCGACTGGTACGGCGTGGAGGATCAGGTGCCGACCTGGAACTATCTCGCGGTCGAACTCGAGGGCCGCGTACGCAAGATGGAGCGCGAGCAGCTGCTCGACCAGATCGACCGGCTCTCCGCCCTTCACGAGGCGCGGCTCGCGCCCAAGCCCGAATGGACGCGCCACAAGATGACGCCCGGGGCGGTCGACAGGATGCTCGGCGCGATCACCGGCTTCACGCTCGAGATCAGCGCGTGGCGCGGCACCCGGAAGCTCGGCCAGAACAAGCCCGAGGCGGTACGCAATGGCGCTGCCGACGCGCTCGAGGCCGCGGGCCAGCGCGCGGTGGCACACCTGATGCGGAACATGGCGCAATGACCCACCGGCTCGCGCTCTTCGATTGCGACGGCACGCTCGTCGACAGCCAGGCCAATATCTGCATGGCTATGGAGCATTGCTTCGATCAGGCGAGGCTCGTCCCGCCCGATCGCGCCGCCATCCGCCGCATCGTCGGACTGAGCGTGCCGCAGGCGATCGCGGCGCTGCTGCCCGAGGGCGACGCCGCGCTCCACCTTGAGCTGGCCGACAATTACAAGCGCGCCTTTCATGCACTGCGCGGCAAGGGGCTGGTCGACGAACCGCTGTTCGACGGCATTGCCGCCGCGCTCGATGTGCTCGAGGCCGATGGCTGGCTGCTCGGCGTCGCCACGGGCAAGTCCGATCGCGGGCTTGCGCTCTGCCTCGATCATCATGGGCTCAGGAGCCGCTTCGTCACACTCCAGACCGCCGACCGACACCCCTCCAAGCCCCACCCCGCGATGGTCGAGGCGGCGATCGCCGAGGCGGGCGCCGCCCCCGAAACCACGGTGATGATCGGCGACACGAGCTTCGACATAATGATGGGCCGTGCCGCCGCCACGCACGCGCTTGGCGTCGCATGGGGCTACCACGCCCCCGAGGAACTGACCCTCGCGGGCGCGCACGGCATCGCGCGCGGTCCGCGCGACATCCCGGCGCATCTGAAGGAATTCGCATGACCCCCGAGCAACGCGAGGCGCAGGCGCGCACGCGCTATTTCACGATGGTCATCCTGCGCATCACCGGCGCCGCGATGACGATCTTCGGGCTGGTCGTCACCGCGGGCCGTTTCGAGGGCATCCCGCCGCTCGTCGGCTATGTGCTGATCGTGCTCGGGCTGCTCGATGTCGCCCTTGTCCCGACGATGCTGGCACGCCGCTGGCGCACCCCGCCTGCACCATGAAGCGCTTCTACAAGCAGGCCGAAGCGGTCGAGGCTGAGGACGGTTTCGGCATAACGCTCGACGGCCGGCCGGTGCGTACCCCCGGCCGTGCGGCGCTGACGGTGCCGACGCGCGCGCTGGCCGACGCGATCGCCGCCGAATGGATGGCGCAGGGCGACGAGATCGATCCGCGCACGATGCGCTTCACGGGTCTGTCCAACGCCGCGATCGATCGTGTCGCGCCCGATGCCGCGACGTTTGCGGCGGGGCTGTCCGTCTATGGTGAGAGCGACCTGCTCTGCTATCGCGCGGAAGGCCCTGCGGCGCTCGTCGCGCGCCAGGTCGAAGCCTGGGATCCACTGCTCGACTGGGCAGCACAGCGTTATGACGTCGCTTTCGTCACCGCGACGGGAGTCATGCATAGGGCGCAGCATGCGCAGACGCTCGAGCGACTCGCCGCGGCAACCGCGGCCCGCAATCATTTCGCGCTGGCAGGACTGTCGCCGCTGGTGACGATCACCGGGTCGCTGGTGGCAGCTCTCGCGCTCGCCGAGGGCGCGGCCGAGGCAGAGGCAGTGTGGGAAGCCGCGACCGTCGACGAACGCTGGCAGTCCGAGCAATGGGGCGAGGATGCGCTCGCGCAACAGGCGCAGGAAGCGCGCCGCGCCGAATTCATGGCGGCGGCGCGCTTCGTTTCGCTGTCAGGCTGAGACCGGCGCGCCCTCGCGCGCGAAGGGATAATCGATATAGCCCTCGGCGCCCTGGCTGTACCAGGTCGTCATCTCGTCGCCGTTGAGCGGCAGCTTCTCGGCAAGCCGCAGCGGCAGGTCGGGATTGGCGATGAAGGTGCGCCCGAACGAGATCGCATCGGCCAGCCCCGCGTCGAGCGCGGCCTGCGCCTCGGCAAGGCCGAAATCCGAATTGAGCACGAGCGGCGCCTTGAATACCGGCCGGATCGCGGGCGAGACCTTGGGCTGATCGGTGCGCCCGAAGGTGCCTTCGGGGCCGGGCTCGCGCAGTTCGAGAAAGGCGATGCCGATATCGCTGAGCGCCCGCGCCGCTGGGACGAAGACGCTCACCGGATCGCTGTCCTCAACGCCCTGCGTATCGCCATTGGGCGAGAGCCGCACCGCGGTGCGATCGGCGCCGATTTCGCCCGCGACAGCCTGCACGACCTCGTGCAGCAGGCGGATTCGGTTTTCAGGGGAACCGCCATAGTCGTCATCGCGATGGTTGCTGCCGTTGCGCAGGAACTGGTCGATCAGATAGCCATTGGCGGCGTGGATCTGCACGCCGTCGAACCCGGCCGCCTTCGCGTTGCGCGTCGCGCGCGCATAGTCCTCGAGGATGCCCGGAATCTCACTGATGTCGAGCGGGCGTGCCTGTTCATAGGGCTGGCGGCCGTCATAGGTGTGTGCCTTGCCCGGCGCCGTGGTGGCCGAAGCGGAAACGCCGACCGCGCCATTGTTGTAGCTCGAATGGACGACGCGTCCCATGTGCCAGAGCTGCGCGAAGATGCGTCCGCCCGCCTGATGCACCGCCTCGGTCACGGGCTTCCAGGCTTCGGTCTGCTCATCGCTCCACAGTCCGGGCGCATAGGGCCAGCCCAGACCCTGCTGGCTGATCCCCGTCGCCTCGGAGATGATCAGCCCGGCGCTCGCGCGCTGTGCATAATAGGTTTTCATGATTTCGGTCGGCACATGCGCCCGCGTGGCACGCGCGCGGGTGAGCGGCGCCATCAGGACGCGGTTGGGCGCGGAGACCGCGCCGAGCTGTATCGGGTCGAAAAGGCTTGGCATGGAATCAGTCCTTGTTTGCAACGGGACCGCGTGGAGATAGGACGTTAAGGGGAGGCATGCACGAGTCGTCGCCCCAAAGATTTTCTTCCACTGTCACAAATCCGGCTGGGCGTGCATTCGTCGCGCTGCTCGGTGCCAATATCTGCCTTGCCTTCGGCCCGTGGTTCGTCCGGCTGGCCGATGTCGGGCCGACCGCCTCGGCTTTCTGGCGACTGGCGCTCGCGGTGCCCTTTCTGCTCGTCGCGATGCGCGTGCTCGGCGAACGCGTGCCGCGCATGGCGCCGATGCTGTGGTGGCTTGTGGCGCTGTCGGGGCTCTTCTTCGCGAGCGACCTTGCGAGCTGGCACCTCGGCATCCTCAAGACCAAACTTGCCAATGCCACGTTGTTCGGCAACGCCACCAGTCTGATCTTTCCGATCTACGGCTTCCTGGTCGCGCGCGCCTGGCCCAATCGATCGCAGGTCGTGGCGCTGTTGCTCGCCGCGATCGGCGCCGGGCTGCTTATGGGGCGGTCCTACGAGCTTTCGCCCGAAAATCTGGCGGGCGACCTGCTCTGCCTTTTGGCGGGAATCCTCTACACCTTCTACTTCATCGCGATGGCGCGCGCGCGGATGGTGATCGGCCCCTATACCGCGCTGTCGCTGTCGACCGTCGCGGGGATCGCGCCGCTGCTGTTCTTCGCCATACTCTTCGGCGAAACGATCTGGCCGCACAACTGGGGCGTGCTGCTCGGGCTCGCGCTGGTCAGCCAGGTCATCGGCCAGGGACTGATGATCTATTCGCTCGCGCATTTCTCGCCGCTGGTGATCGGGCTTGCGCTGCTCATCCAGCCCGTCGTCTCCGCCGCAATCGGCTGGATCGTCTATGACGAGCGGCTGGGTCTGCTCGATCTGGTCGGCGCGGTCGCGGTCGCGGTCGCGCTGGTGCTGGTCAGGCGGCCCGAGCGCCGGGCCGCCTGAACCGCTTGTATCAGAAGCCCGATTCTGCCGAGATCATGCAGTAGAGCATCGGGATCGAGAGCAGCGTGTTGGTGCGCGAGAACATCATCGCGGTGGACGCCGCCTTGGCTTTGGTCGCGTCGTCCGCCTCGACCAGTCCAAGCGCCTTTTTCTGGTTGGGCCAGATGATGAACCAGACGTTGAACGCCATGATCAGCGCG
Source organism: Sphingobium sp. FW306-1B-F04DB (assembly GCF_058781925.1). NCBI lineage: Bacteria > Pseudomonadati > Pseudomonadota > Alphaproteobacteria > Sphingomonadales > Sphingobiaceae > Sphingobium > Sphingobium sp. FW306-1B-F04DB. The sequence continues at coordinate 47,265 of NZ_JBYSXE010000003.1, forward strand.
AGCCACATGCCGATGCCGATCGTGCGGAACGGCGACTGCAACGTGAACGCCTGGTGCGCATAGCCCGCAAGGATCGCGACGATGATGCCCGTCACCACCGTCGCTGCCGCGCCCCAGCGGAACCAGAACAGCGCCGCGGGCGCGATGTACTTGGACACGCCCGGCTTCAGCTCGGCGGGCACCTTGGGCATGGTCGGGATCTGGGTGAAGTTGAAATAATAGAGGTGCCCGATCCACATGATCCCGCTGATCACATGGAGAAAGCGCCAGAAAGGATCCCAAGAAAAGTCACCGCTATACGCCTCCTGCACGCCGAACAGCACCGCCAGCAGCGCGAGCACCCCGACCGTGAGCACCGCATTCAGATTTCCGAAGAATTTTGCCATTTGACCCTCCCTTGTTGCACGCTCGTAACGCTTTTGGCCGAGGCCTATCATGCGCGAGCGGGGGTGTCACGGCCTTGCGGCACGCCCGCCGAGCGCGCATAGGACAGCCGATGACCGGAGACGCAGCCATGTCCCCCCAGCCCGATGCCCTCCCCGCCGATCCCACGCTCGACGAGATCCGCGCGGCGCTTGCCGCGCGTATCCCAGCGCATGCCAGCTTCGACGGCTGGAATGCGGTCGCGCTGGCGCGGGCCGCCGAGGAACTGGGGATTGATGCGGACATTGCCCGGCTCGCCTTTCCCGGTGGCGCGACCGACATGATCGATGGCTGGTTCGCCGCGATCGACCGCGCGATGGAAGCGGCAGTTCCGCCCGATAAGCTCGGCGCGATGAAGATCCGCGACAAGATCACGTCGCTCGTACTTGCCCGGATCGAGACCGTGACGCCGCACCGCGAGGCGTTGCGCCGCGCGTTCGCGATTCTCGCCATGCCGCAGAATGCCGCGCTCGCCGCGCGACTCGGCTGGCGCGCCGCCGATCATATCTGGCACCTCGCGGGCGATACCGCGACCGATTACAACCACTATACCAAACGCGCGATCCTGTCGGGCGTCTATGGTGCGACGCTGATGGTGTTCCTCAACGATGAAAGCGCGGGCCTCGCCGAGACGCGCGGCTTCCTCGCGCGCCGCATTGACGGCGTGATGCGCTTCGAAAAGGCCAAGGCGCAGTTTCTGGCACGGCGCGAGCGGATGCCCAGCCTCTCGCGCTTCATCGGCCGGCTGCGCTATCCCGCGATCTGAAAGCCGGGACTGGCCTTTCGTTCGCGTTATTGATAATCAATCGCATAAGTTTCGACTCCAACGACGGAAACACAGTGCGGCTTGATCAACTGCCCCTGCGCCAGATCGCGCAGATTTCGGAAATCGACTGGACCGCGCTCGCCCCCGGCGAAGCGCGTCGGCTGCGAGAGCTCGGCTTTGGTGAGGGCGTGGCGGTGGAGGTGCGGCATCATTGGCTGTTCCGCCTCGGGCCGATCGCGTGTCGCGTCGGGCGGATGACGGTGGCCCTGCGGCGCAATCAGGCAGCGGCGATCCAGGTAACCGCCCCGGCCGTCGCGCCGTGATCCCCGCCCCGATGATTGCGCTGGTCGGCAATCCCAATGCCGGCAAGAGCGCACTTTTCAACGCACTCACCGGCGCGCGGCAGAAGGTGGGCAACTATCCCGGCGTCACGGTCGAGCGCAAATCGGGACGGATGACGCTGTCCGACGGCCGCCCGGTCGAGCTTGTCGACCTTCCCGGCGCCTACAGTCTGGATCCCGGCAGCCCCGACGAAGCCGTGACGCGCGACGTGGTGCTCGGGCGCCAGGAGGGGGAGAAACGGCCCTCCGCGCTGCTGGTCGTCGTCGACGCGGGCAATCTCGACAATCACCTGCGATTCACGCTCCAGCTCATCGGGCTCGGTTTGCCCGTCGTGGTCGCGCTCAACATGGTCGACCTGGCCGAGCGCGACGGGCTGAAGCTCGACCCTGACGCGCTCGCGCGCGAACTGGGCGTGCCCGTCATCCCTACCGTCGCGGTGCGGCGGCGCGGGCTCGACGAACTCAAGGTCGCGCTCGAAGCGATCGTGGGGGACGGCAGCCCGCCGCCCCATGTGTCCGCGCCACAGGCCGAGGACATCACGCACCTGCAACGCCGTGCGCGCGCTATCTCGGCGGCGGCCACCGTGTCCGAAACGCCCGTACGCCAGATCACGCATCTGCTCGATTCCATCCTGCTTCATCCGGTGGCCGGGCTCTTGGTGATGCTCGCGCTCTTCTTCGTGATGTTCCAGGCGGTGTTCGCCTGGTCCGAAGCGCCGATCGGCTGGATCGAGGAAGGTTTTGTCGCACTGCAGGGCGCGATCAACGCGGCGCTGCCCGATGGCTTCTTCCGTTCGCTGCTCGTCGATGGCGTGATCGCGGGCGTTGGCTCGGTGGTGGTGTTCCTGCCGCAGATCCTCATCCTCTTCTTCTTCATCCTGCTCCTCGAAGGGTCGGGCTATATGGCGCGCGCGGCCTTCCTGATGGATTGGCTGATGGCGCGCGTGGGATTGAACGGCCGCGCCTTCATCCCGCTGCTCAGCTCCTTTGCCTGCGCGATTCCGGGGATCATGGCGACGCGCACGATCGATGATCCCAAGCAGCGGCTGACGACGATCCTGATCGCGCCGCTGATGACCTGCTCGGCACGGCTGCCGGTCTATGGGGTGATCATCGGCGCCTTCATTCCCGCGCGCGATCTTGGCTATGGGATCGGCCTGCAGGGCCTTGTCTGGTTCGGCCTCTATCTGGTCGGCATAGTGGGCGCGATGCTCGTCGCGTTCGTGTTGCGCAATACGATCGCGCGCGGCGCCACGGGCGGCTTCATGATGGAGCTGCCCAAATACCAGATGCCGCGGCTGAGCGATGTCGCGATCGGGCTGTGGCAGCGCGCATGGATCTTCCTGCGGCGCGCGGGCACGATCATCATGATGGTCACGATCACGCTATGGCTGCTGCTCTCCTTCCCGCAGGCGCCCGCGGGGCAGAGCCAGGTCGAGCATTCGGTCGCGGGCCGCATCGCCTCGGGGCTCGAGGTCGTGGTCCACCCGATCGGCTTCAACCATGAGATGGCGCTGGCGATCATCCCCGCGATGGCGGCGCGCGAGGTCGCGGTGTCGGCGCTCGCCACGGTCTATTCGATCGAGAGCGATGACGAGGACGAAGCCGCGCGCTCGCTGGGCACCCAGCTCCAGAGGCGCTGGTCGCTCCCCACCGCGCTCGCCTTCCTGATGTGGTTCGTCTTTGCGCCGCAATGCCTGTCGACCATCGCGGTCATGCGGCGTGAGACCAATGGCTGGAAATGGCCTTCTTTCGCGTTGGCATATCTCTTCACACTTGCTTATGTCGCAGCAGGCGCCACCTTCTGGGGCGCAACGGCTTTGGGACTTTAAGAAGGGATAAGGGCGTGGCTGGCTCGGTGAACAAGGTGATTTTGGTCGGCAATCTGGGCGCCGACCCGGAAGCGCGCTCGTTGAACAATGGCGGCGAGGTCGTGAACCTCTCGATCGCCACCTCGGAGCGCTGGAACGACCGCGACGGCAACAAGCAGGAGCGGACCGAATGGCACCGCGTCGTGATCTTCAACGAGAATCTCGGCAAGATCGCCAAGCAGTATCTGCGCAAGGGCTCGAGCGTCTATCTCGAGGGCCAGCTGCAGACGCGCAAATGGCAGGACAATAACGGGCAGGACAAATATTCGACCGAGGTCGTGCTCCAGCGCTTCCGCGGCGAGCTCGTCCTGCTCGGCGGCCGCGACGAGGGCGCGGGTGCGGGTGGCGGCCGCTCCAGTGACAGCTGGGCAGGCGGCGGCAACGACTTCGGTCGTTCGTCGGGCGGCGGCAGTGATTTCGGCCGTGGTTCGGGCAGCGGCCGCAGCGCGCCGGCGGCGTTCGACAGCGATCTCGACGACGACGTTCCGTTCTGAGGACAGCCTGTCCCGCTCGCCAGCCATGCTGGCGACGCGGGACTCGCCATCAGCGGCCGGATAGCCGCCGAAACTATTTGCTCGCAAACTGCCCCGGTTCGGCGCTGAAATGGTCCTTGGCATGCGCGCGCGCAGCCGCGGCGCTCCTGAAGGTCTCGGCCTGCATCGTCGCGGTGACGATCGGATAGCCCTGCGAATTGTAGCGCGTGTCGCGCACGGTCAGCCGGAAATCGCCATTATCGTCCTTCGCGATCAGAAAGGGGCGGACGGTTTCTCTGGACATGGGATCTCCTTCTTCTGCGAAAAATAAAAAGCCAGGCAAAGCGCGAAGCCTTGCCTGGCGGTTGGGTCAGCCGATCAGATCGGCGACGATCTTCCGAAGTTCCTTGCCCGACAAGGTCGCCGGGCGCGGCTGGCTGCGCTGCGCCGCGTTCGATCGTCGATCGAAGGGGAGCGAGAGCCTGGGACGGGTGGAAACGAAACTGTCTGTATTCATAAAATCCTTTGGCGGCACGGTGCCGCCACATGGTGATAAACGCGCGCGTCGTCCGACGCGCCGCCGCAGGCGCGCGATTGAACAGGGAACCATGATCCAGAAGGAAGCCTGAGCTTCGCGTCAAAATCGCCCGTCATTCCGGCATCCGCAAACGGCGGAACACGGAAAAAGGGGAAGCGCCAGGGTCAGTCGCAAGCGACGTGGGCAATATGCATATAGGGATATGTGGGGGATAATCAATGACGGTGGGGGGCAACTCGGTCATAGAATGATTATGCGGGCTTCACTGGCCAGCGTGCTTTGAGAACGTGGAAGGACCGTGTGAAGCGGCTCGCCGATCTCGGTTTCATCGACGTGAAGTCTGGGCCACTCGGCGAACTATCCTATGCTATATTTTTCAATCCGTATCACGTCATCAAGCGGGCTTATCTCAATAAGCAGGTGCAAGAAGACAAATACCGCGCTCTGATAATTCGTGCGAATCAGATCGGTGCATTCGATCTCGATGATATTGATGATGATGGCAGTTCATCCCGCCTGTGGAAGATGACGAGGATGAAGAAGCCGCAAAGGCAAAGCCTCCCAAAAGGCGTAGCGGTTCTCGCCGGAGCAAGGCTGGCGCCTAAGCTCTTCGCGCTGTCGGTAACGACCTGCCAGCGAAGCCGCCCGGCAGTGACGCCGACTATGGCGATACAAAATACGCGTCCGCTTTTCACTGCGTGGCGGAAAGGCCGACTTTCCTTTTTCGGCCACCCGCTGCCTCGACAAATCCCCCGCGCAGGTGAGCAATTTGTGAAGAGAAGGCCTTTGAGCGCCCATTACCAAATTGCCCCCGGCAATTCGTTCTGGACGCTTCCCCCACACCCCATCCCTTGCTAATGCCGCCGCGACTCTCGCGTTCGCGAACAACGGCATGGGCTAGCCGTCGGACGTCCGGGTCGCGAATTGCCCCCCGGCAATTCGCTCCTCGGCCGTTCCCGCCCATGCCCGGCATTGAAGGAGCCAAGACATGACCGCCATCGGCCAGGATACACTCGCCACCCGCTCCGCGCTCAACGTGGGCGGCAAGACCGTGCATTATTATTCGCTGGCCAAGGCGGCCGCAAAGATCGGCGACGTCTCGCGCCTGCCCTTCTCGATGAAGGTGCTGCTCGAAAACCTGCTCCGCTTCGAGGACGGCGTCACCGTCACCGTCGACGACATCCAGGCGCTCGCCGACTGGCAGAAGGACCCGAGCTCGACTCGCGAGATCCAGTATCGCCCCGCGCGCGTGCTGATGCAGGATTTCACGGGCGTTCCCTGCGTCGTCGATCTGGCCGCGATGCGCGACGCGATGAACAGTCTCGGCGGCGATGCGCAGAAGATCAATCCGCTCGTTCCCGTCCACCTCGTCATCGACCACTCGGTGATGGTCGACGAGTTCGGCACGCCCAAGGCGTTCCAGGACAATGTCGATCTCGAATACAGCCGCAACAACGAGCGCTACGAGTTCCTCAAATGGGGTTCCAAGGCGCTCGACAATTTCAAGGTTGTCCCCCCGGGCACGGGCATCTGCCACCAGGTCAATCTCGAGAATATCGCGCAGGCGGTGTGGACCTCGGTCGATGCGAACGGTGATACCGTCGCCTATCCCGACACCTGCGTCGGTACCGACAGCCACACCACGATGGTCAACGGTCTCGGCGTGCTCGGCTGGGGCGTCGGCGGGATCGAGGCCGAGGCCGCGATGCTCGGCCAGCCCGTCTCGATGCTCATCCCCGAGGTCGTCGGCTTCAAGCTGACGGGCAATCTGGGCGAGGGCATCACCGCCACCGACCTCGTGCTCACCGTCACCCAGATGCTGCGCGCCAAGGGCGTGGTAGGCCGCTTCGTCGAATTCTTCGGCCCCGGTCTCGACGCGCTCTCGCTCGCCGACCGTGCGACGATCGCCAACATGGCGCCCGAATATGGCGCGACCTGCGGCTTTTTCGGCATTGACGACGCGACGCTCGACTATATGCGCCTCACCGGCCGCAGCGACGAGCAGGTCGCGCTCACCGAGGCCTATGCGAAGGAACAGGGCTTCTGGCGTCACGCGGGTGCGCCCGATCCCGTCTTCACCGACACGCTCGAACTCGACATGGCGACCGTCAAGCCGTCGCTCGCTGGCCCCAAGCGCCCGCAGGACAAGGTCGTGCTCGATCAGGTCGACGACGTGTTCAATGCCGATCTGCTCTCGGTCTACAAGAAGGCCGGCCCCGCGCGCGTCGCGGTCGAGGGCAAGGCCCACGACATCGGCGACGGTGACGTCGTGATCGCAGCGATCACGAGCTGCACCAACACCTCGAACCCCAGCGTTCTCGTCGCCGCGGGCCTCGTCGCGCGCAAGGCGCATGCGCTTGGCCTCACCCCCAAGCCCTGGGTCAAGACCTCGCTCGCGCCGGGATCGCAGGTCGTCACCGACTATCTCGACAAGGCGGGGCTGACCGCGGATCTGAACGCCATCGGCTTCAACCTCGTCGGCTATGGCTGCACCACCTGCATCGGCAATTCGGGCCCGCTCGCGCCGACGATCTCGTCGGCGATCAATGGCAACGACATCGTCGCGGCCTCGGTGCTCTCGGGCAACCGCAACTTCGAGGGCCGCGTGTCGCCCGACGTGCGCGCCAACTTCCTCGCCTCGCCCCCGCTCGTCGTCGCCTATGCGCTGAAGGGCACGGTGACCGAGGACATGATCGAAACCCCGCTGGGCAAGGGCTCCGACGGGCAGGACGTGTATCTAAAGGATGTCTGGCCGACCAATGCCGAGGTCCGTGCGCTCATCGACGCCAACATCGACAGTGACATGTTCCGCGCGCGCTATGCGCACGTCTTCACCGGCGACGAGAAGTGGCAGGGCATTTCGGTCGAGGGCTCGGACACCTATGGCTGGCGCGCGGGCAGCACCTATGTCGCCAATCCGCCCTATTTCGAGGGGATGACGATGACCCCGGCGCCGACCGCGGACATCATCGAGGCGAAGCCGCTCGCGATCTTCGCCGATTCGATCACCACCGATCACATCAGCCCCGCGGGTAGCATCAAGGCCGACAGTCCTGCCGGAATTTACCTGCAAGATCATCAGGTTAGCAAGGCAGACTTCAACAGCTACGGCGCCCGCCGCGGCAACCACGAAGTCATGATGCGCGGGACCTTCGCGAATATTCGCATCAGGAACGAGATGCTCCCGGGGGTCGAGGGCGGCTATTCGGCGTACAAGGGCGAGCAGATGGCGATCTACGACGCCGCGATGCGCTACAAGGCCGACGGTACCCCGCTCGTCGTGATCGCGGGCAAGGAATATGGCACCGGCTCGTCGCGTGACTGGGCGGCGAAGGGCACCAACCTGCTCGGCGTCCGCGCGGTGATCGCCGAGAGCTTCGAGCGTATCCACCGCTCGAACCTCGTCGGCATGGGCGTGCTCCCGCTGCAGTTCGCAGACGGCGTCGATCGCAAGACGCTCAAGCTCGACGGCAGCGAGACCTTCACGATCGAGAATGTCGCAGGCCTCAAGCCGCGCCAGAGCGTCAGCGTGAAGCTCAAGCGCGCCGACGGCTCAAGCGAGACCTTCGAGACGCTGTGCCGGATCGATACCGTCAACGAGCTCGAATATTTCCTCAACGGCGGCATCCTGCAGTACGTGCTGAGGAAGCTGGCGGCGTAAAGTTTTCGTTCCTCCCCAAGCTCGCGTGGGGAGGAGGACCATGCGAAGCATGGTGGAGAGGTCGAGCTCCGAGCTTGCCCCTCCACCGGACTTCGTCCGGTCCCCCTCCCCGAGACGAGCTCGGGGAGGAACAACGATCACCAATATCTGTCAGCATCGAAGCTGGCCCCACTGGACCCCGCTTCCCTTCGTCGTAGATTGCGCAGATGCGCAAACCCCAAAGCGTCGACGCCCTCAGTAATTTCGGCCGGGTCCGGCTGTCGAAAAGCTTTTTCATGCGCGATTTCCTCTATTCGGAGATCGCACAGATTCACGGCCTTCCTAACATTCCCGACGATCCCGACCTCGCCATCGCGGCGGGCACGCGGCTGTGCGAGGAGCTATTGGAGCCGCTGCAGGACGCGTTCGGGAGGATTGCTGTGCGCGGATCGCTGCGAAGTGCGGAGGTCAACGGCCTTGGCAACCGGATGATGCGCAAAGGTGCCAAGGGCTATAATTGTTCGATGAACGAGACGAGCGCCGCGGGCCATATCTGGGATCGCCGTGACGCGCTGGGCTTCATGGGCGCCACCTCCTGTGTCATCGTTCCCGGCTTCATCGATCGCCACCACGAACCCAGCGACTGGCAGAAGCTCGCCTGGTGGATCCACGACCACCTCAACTATTCGAGCCTCTATTTCTTTCCGGTCAACCGCGCCTTCAACATCAGCTGGCACGAAATGCCCGTCCGCCGCATCGACAGCTTCGTCGCACCGCGCGGTTGCCTCACAAAGCCCGGCATGGCCAACCATGAGGGTAGCCATGAGGCGCTATGGGCGGGGATCACCGAGGCCTGACACCCCCTCGTGTCATTGGCGCTCGGCCGCACTCTTGTCGCGGACGTCCTTGAACTCGGAACCCGGCTTCCATTCGGGCCAGTGGTTCGAATTGGCGAGCTCGCTTGCCAGCGATCGCACCAGTTCCATGTCCATCACCGCGCCGTCGAGATTCCAGTCGGGGCTCCATGCGTCGCACGCCTGATGGTAGCAATTGGTGGTGTAGTCGCTCACCCATTTCTCCCCCGCGGCGCGGCCGCCCTCGACGAGGTCCGCACCGCCCGCGAGGCCCATCATCAGCAGAACTGGCACGCCGCGCCTGGCGAGCGGGAAATGGTCGGCGCGGTAGAACAGTCCGCGCTCGGGTGCGGCGTCGGGGGTGATCGTCCGCCCCTGTTTTGCGGCGAGACGCGCCAGATCGTCCTCGAGCGTGTTCTGCCCCTTGCCGATCAGGATCACGTCCTTCGCGCGGCCCGCGGTCTGGAGCACGTCAACGGTGAGGTTGGCGACAGTTTTTTCATGGCGATAAACGGGGTTGGCGGCATAGGTTTCCGAACCTAGCAAGCCGCGTTCCTCGGCGGACCAGAAGCCGAAGACGATCGTCCGCTCAGGCTTCGGCCCCGCCTTGAACAGCCGCGCCATCTCGAGCAGCGCCGCGACGCCGATGCCGTCGTCATTGGCTCCCGCGCGCATCGTCCGGCCCTGCGCGTCGGGCTTGCCGATCCCGTACGCGTCCCAGTGCGCGCCCAGCATCACCACCTCGTCCGGACGCTTGGCACCGCTGATCTTCGCGAGCACATTGCGGCTCTGCACCACCTCGCGCGTCACAGGAATGTCCGCCGAGAAGGTCACGCCCGAAAGAGGAACGGGTCGGAAATCCTTGCTGCGCGCCTGGATGCGAAGCGCCGCGAGATCGAGCCCCGCGTCGCGGAACAGCGCGGTCGCGGCGTCGCCGCTCAGCCAGCCCTGCAGCGCGACGCTGGTGATCCTGTCCGCGGGGCGCACCATGTCGTAATTCTCGCCCCCGGGGCTCACCACGACATTCCAGCCATAGCCCGCGCCGGCCGTGTCATGGACGATCAGCGCGCCGACCGCGCCCTGCCGCGCGGCCTCCTCGAACTTGTAGGTCCAGCGGCCATAGTAGGTCATCGTCCGGCCGCCGAAGGCGTCCTTGACCGCCTCGCCGTCCTTCGCCTCGAAATCGGGATCGTTGATCAGGAAAACCGCGACCTTGCCCTTCAGGTCGACGCCCTTCAGATCATCCCACCCGCGCTCGGGCGCCTTGACGCCATAGCCGACGAACACCATCGGCGCGTTCGCGATCGCTGCGCGGTCCTTGGGCTGCAAGGTGCTGAGATAAATGTCCTTGCCCGTTTCAAGCGGCTGCGTTGCGCCACCTCGCGCCACCTCCAGCTTCGCGGCCGTACCGAGCCTGGTGTGGAGCAACGGCACCGGCTGGATCCACTGGCCGTCCGGCCCACCCGGTTCGAGCCCGAGCGCCTTGAGCTTCTCGATCAGCCAGGCGATCGTCTTTTCCTCGCCCGGCGTTCCCGGCGCGCGGCCCTCGAACTCGTCAGCGGTGATCGCCTTCACCGTCGCCTCGATGCGCTTGGGGTCGATGTTGTCGCTGGCCGCGAAAGCGGGCTGCGCCAGCATCAGGGCGGCTGAGGCGAACAGGGCGATACGCGAGACCACGGCAGAGCTCCGACTGGGGAAGAATGCCCCATCCTAGCCCCATGACCGGAGCGCGCCAACTATTGCGCGGGCTGTTCGACGAGCGCGTCGGCGAGCCAGCCGGGCAGGTCGAGACCGGCGAGGTCCTCAACGCGTCGATGCTCGACCGACAGGCCAAGCTCGGGATAGGCGACGCGCTGGCGGCTGGGGTCGGCCTTCTCCAGCGGCACCACGACGAGTCGCCGGTTGACCTTCTGCCGCCAGTTCATCCGTGCGGTGTTTTCCTGGCCGACATAGCAGCCCTTGGCGAAGCTAACGCCGTTCAATTCGGCGGCATTGCATTCGAGCCAGAGCGTCTTGTCCTGCCCCAGTTCGGCCGCACCCTCGGTCACGCCGAGCGCAAGGCGATGCGCAAGCCACCCCTGCGCCGGCGCGGTCGGTGCAGCGATCCAGCGCTTGCCGAGCGCGGCAAGGCGCGGGTCGTCGCCGCCTTCGCCATCAAGCGCCCAATGCACCGCCAGCGCCTCGTCGCGTGCGATCGTGATCGGCCGGCGCAGACGATAGAGCGTCAGGCGCCTTGCCAGCGCATCGGCCTGTTCGGCCTCGCAATCGATCAGCAGGTCCTTGCCGTCTGCCCAGACGAGAAAGTCGAACAGCGCCTTGCCCTGCGCGGTCAGCAGTGCCGCCCAGACGGGGAGCGGGCCGGTCACGTCATTGGTGACGAGGCCCTGAAGAAATCCGCGGACATCCTCTCCGGACAAGCGAATCGCGGCGCGGTCGACAAGGGTGGTGTTGCTCATGCCAAAGAGTTAGGGATGCCCGCGCCGAATCCCAAGCCCAAGCCGGAGCGTCCATGACCTCGACCGAAATCACGCGACTGGAGATCAGGCGTCCCGACGACTGGCACGTCCATCTGCGCGATGGCGAGATGCTTGCGCGCGTCGCGCCCTACACCGCGCGCCAGTTCGCACGCGCGATCGTCATGCCCAACCTCAATCCGCCGGTGACGACGGTCGATGCGGCAAGCGCCTATCGCGATCGAATTCTCGCAGCGCTGCCTTCGGACGCAGCCTTCACGCCGCTGATGACGAGCTATCTGACCGACAGTTCGGATCCCACCGAACTCGCGCGCGGCCATGCCGAGGGCGTCTTCACCGCGGCCAAGCTCTATCCGGCGCACGCCACCACCGGCGCTGCGCACGGCGTGACCGATGTGAAGAACATCTATCCCGCGCTCGAGGCGATGCAGCGCATCGGCATGCCGCTGCTCGTGCACGGCGAGGATACCGGCCCGGACGTCGACGTTTTCGACCGCGAGGCGGTGTTCATCGAGAAGACGCTGACCCGCCTCGTCCGCGACTTTCCCGAACTCAGGATCGTGTTCGAACATATCACGACCGCGGACGCCGCCGATTTCGTGCGCGAAAGCGGACCCAATATCGGCGCCACGATCACGCCGCAGCATCTGATCATCAACCGCAACGCGATCTTCGCCGGCGGCATCCGTCCGCACGCCTATTGTCTGCCGATCGCCAAGCGCGAGCGGCATCGCCTCGCACTCCGCCGCGCCGCCACCTCGGGCTCGCCCAAATTCTTCCTCGGCACCGACACCGCGCCGCATGCGGTGAACGCCAAGGAAAGCGCGTGCGGCTGCGCGGGGATCTTCAACGCCCCCTATGCACTCGAAAGCTATGTGAAGGTGTTTGACGAGGAAGGCGCGCTCGACCGGTTCGAGGCATTCGCTTCGGAGAACGGGCCGCGCTTCTACGGGCTGCCGCTCAACGAAGGGCGCGTGGTGATTGAGCGGACCGAAACCGTCGTGCGTGAACGCTTCGGCGAGGGTGGATCGGCGCTCGTCCCCTTCCATGCCGGCGAGAGGCTGGGCTGGCGCTTCGCGGGTGCGGCGGGCTGACGCGTTGCGCGCGCGACGGATGTCGCGCAATTGCCTTGGTTTAGCCCAAGACTGGCTTTATGTGACGAGCATGTGACGCCGGACCAGCCCAAGAGCTGGCCGGGCAGGAGGCCTTGAACAGCTATCCATCAGGGGGAAATAATGGCCAAGCTTCAGAATTTGCATCTGGATTACTTTCTTCGCACCGGCGCCTCGGCGCTCGCACTTATGCTCGCCAGCGGCACGGCGATGGCGCAGACCACCGAGTCGCAGGAGCCTGCGGCCGAGGAAGCCGGGCTCGACGTGATCGTCGTCACCGCGCAGCGCCGCGAGGAAAATCTGCAGGACGTGCCCATCTCGGTCACCGCGGTCGGTGGCGAGAAGCTCGACGTGATCTCGTCGGGCGGCGCGGACATCCGTTTCCTGTCGGCACGCATCCCGAGCCTTGTGGTCGAATCCTCGTTCGGCCGCACCTTCCCGCGCTTTTATATCCGCGGGCTCGGCAACACCGATTTCGATTTCAACGCGTCGCAGCCCGTCAGCCTCGTCTATGACGACGTCGTTCTCGAAAACCCGATCCTCAAGGGCTTCCCGGTATTCGACCTCGACCGCGTGGAGGTGCTGCGCGGCCCGCAGGGCACGCTGTTCGGGCGCAACACCCCCGCGGGCATCGTCAAGTTCGATTCGGTCAAGCCGGGTCGTGATCTCAACGGCTATGCCGAGCTGTCCTATGGCAGCCACAATGCGGTGACCGCGCAGGGCGCGATCGGCGGCCTGCTCGCGGGCGATGCGGTGTCGGCGCGCCTTTCGGTCCTCTATCAGCGCCAGGATGACTGGGTCGACAACGTCAATCCCAGCGCCCCCGAAAAGGACGCGCTCGAGGGCTATGACGAGTTCGCGGCGCGCCTGCAGTTCCTGTTCAAGCCGAGCGACAATCTCGACATCCTGCTCTCGGGCCAGATGCGCCAGCTCGACGGCACCGCGCGCGTGTTCCGCGCCAATGTCTTCGAACGCGGGCAGAAGGGTTTGCGGCCTGGCTTCAAGCGCGGCGAGGTCGCGACCGACGGCCAGAACGAGCAGGAGGTCAACACCTACAACCTGTCGGCCAACATCACCTATGATTTCGGCCCGCTTTCGCTGATCTCGGTGACCAGCTTCTGGGATGGCGATGCCACCTCGGTTGGCGATGTCGACGGCGGCTTCGGCGCATCCTTCCTGCCGCCTGCGCTCACCGGCCCGGGTTATATTCCCTTCACCGCCGAGACGCGCGACAGCGTTCCCAATCTCCAGCAGTTCACGCAGGAAATCCGCATCGCCAGCAACGGCAACAATGCACTCAGTTATCAGGCGGGCTTCTTCTATTTCGATGAAGATCTCGACATCGTCAGCGAGAACTACTCGACGCTGGGCGATCCGCTGAACCCGCCCGGCGGGGTCAACATCGCGGTCGACCAGCATCAGAACAGCAAGGCCTACGGCATCTTTGGCTCGGTCACCTACAAGTTCACCGACCAGTTCAGCCTGACGGGCGGCATGCGCTACAACAATGACGAGCGCGACTATGTGGTGAACCGCACGCGCGACACGCAGTTTCCCGACTTCCTGCAGTTCCCGCTCGGCACGGTCACGCGCCATGTCGAGGATGACAACCTGACCTGGGACATCAGCGCGAACTTCGCCGCAACCGACGACATCAACCTCTATGCGCGTGTCGCCAAGGGCTATCGTGCGCCGAGCATCCAGGGGCGTATCCTGTTCCCGCCGGCGACAGCGACGCCGCTCGAATCGGGCGTCACCGTCGGCGATTCGGAGACGATCCAGTCGTACGAGGCGGGGATCAAGGCGACGTTCCTCGACGGCCGTGGACGGTTCAACCTCAACGGCTTCTACTATGATCTCAACGACGCGCAGCTGACCGCGGTCGGCGGCGGGGTCAACGCCAACCGGCTGATCAACGCGGACAATGTCCGCGGCTATGGCTTCGAGATGGATGCCGAGCTCAAGCCCGTGCCCGAGCTGTTGCTGACCTTCGGGCTCAGCTACAACAACACCGAGATCCAGGATTCGGACCTGACCACCGCAGCGTGCGGCGCGGTGCGCACCGACACCTTCCCCAACGTGTCGCTCTGCACCCCGCTCGATCCGGTCGTGGTGCCCGCGGCGCCCTTCTCGCCCGCGATCGTCTCGATCGACGGCAACAGCCTGCCGCAGAGCCCGCGCTGGATCGCCAACTGGACCGCACGCTACGCGATCCCCGTCGGCGACGCCGAGATCTATGCCTATACCGACTGGGCCTATCGCTCGAAGATCAACTTCTTCCTCTATGAATCGGTCGAGTTCCAGGACTCGCACATGCTCGAGGGCGGGCTTCGCATCGGCTACAAGACCGACAGCTGGGACATTGCGGGCTTCGTCCGCAACATCACCAACGACGTCTCGGCGGTCAGCGGCATCGACTTCAACAACCTGACCGGCATGGTCAACGAGCCGCGCATCTACGGCATTTCGGGGCGCGTCACCTTCTGACGCAGAAAGGGCCGGCGGATCGCTCCGCCGGCCCTTTTCATGCTCTCGTCCCTGAGCGACTTCAGAAGGGCAGCCAGCGGCCCTTCTCGCTGAACTTCATATAGCCGATATTGGCGCCCAGCCTGAGGCCCGCGCCCAGCCGCACCGGGATCAGCACGATATCGCCGCGGCGCAGATAGCTCGCGGTGAAGCCGCCGACGAAATAGCCCGCGCCCTCGCCCTGCGGGTAGCGGCGATAAAGATCCTGGCTGTCGTGCAGATTATAGACGAGCACGAAGCTCTTGGACGCATTGGCGCCCGCGTCGAACCCCACCGAAGGCCCCGTCCAGTAGACCGGGCGATTGCCCTCCACCTTGTGGTGCAGCGTGCCCGATCCATAGCGCAGCCCGACGACGAACGCGCCCGAGGCCTCTTCGCCGGTGATATACGCATTGGGCTCGCCCTGGTCCTTGAGGATATTCTCGATCAAGCCTGCAAGGCCCTCGGCGCCCTTGCCGAAGACTCCCTCGGCGGCGCCGATCAGGTCGCCCTTGCGATAGGTGCCCTGCTGCGCCGAGGCGCTGGTTCCCGCGGGCGGCGCGGGCGCTGCGGTCGCCGCGGGCGGCAGCGGCTCGCTGTTCACCGGCAGGCCCGGCTCGGACGCCGGATCCGCGGTGGTCTCGGCTGCCGACTCGGGCTCCGCGCCGTTTTGCGGCGCCGGCGCAAGATCGGCGTCGATCGCCTCGTTTGGATCGATCGAACGGATCTGCGCCGATGCGGGCACCGCCCCCGTCGACAGTGCAGCCACCATCAAAAGGCTGTTGAGTGCTTGATTCCTGACCATCTTTCGACCCCCGCTAATAGCGCCGAAGAATAGCGCCTTGACACATGACCCGGCAATGAACCGCGCGGCGACCCGAGTCGATCCTGCGGCCATCCGAGTCGGCTTGCTGCAAAAAAGAGGGTGTCGAATCGCAATAGCGCTGTTGATATGCCTCGAATGCCTCGCTATAGCCGCGCTTCGCCGAGCATCCGGAGACGTGGGTGAGTGGCTGAAACCAACGGTTTGCTAAACCGTCGTACGGGTAAATCCTGTACCGAGGGTTCGAATCCCTCCGTCTCCGCCAGCGCCTGATCCTTCCACATCCGTATTGAATCACGAAAGCCGAGAATTTTTGCGGCTTTGAGCGTGATGTGTGTCCCGCACTTCATAATTCCAGCCGCGCTTTGAGACGCGGCACCGAAAAATCCAGAAATGCACGCAGTTTCAGCGGCATGTGTCGTTGACTTGGATAGATGAGGCTGACCGACATCGGGTCAGGCTCATATGCTTCCAGCAATCGCACGAGCGAGCCCGATTTCACCAGTTCATCGATCTGGTACGACAGCACGCGGGCAATGCCGGCGCCTGCAAGCGCAGCGACCACTGCCGACTCGATCGTGTTCACGACGAGCCGGGACGGGATCGAAATTATCTGAAGAGCGCCTCCGGAACGGAACTCCCAATCCCTCGCGGCGACCGATCCCTCATAGGCAACGCAGTCGTGCCCCGTCAGGTCGGCGGGAACCTGTGGCCTGCTCCGGCCTTCCAGATAGGCAGGACTGGCGCAGAGCGCGCGGCGGATCCACCCGACGCGCTGCGCGATCATGCTGCTGTCAGGCAGATCGCCGACACGTAACGCCAGATCGATATTTTCCTCCAGCAGGCTCACACGCCGATCCTCCAGCAGGACGCGCATTCGGATGTCAGGATAGGTGCGCAGAAACTCGGCGGCGACGGGCAATACATGCGTCCGTCCCATCACCTCGGGCACGCTGATGATCAGCTCGCCCCGCGGTGCCCGATACTCGCCGGCTGCCATACGATCGGCTTCCGCAATGTCCTCCACTATCCTCCGGCATGCCGCGACATAGGAGCGCCCGGCATCGGTAAGCGTCAGCCTGCGACTGCCGCGGAGCAACAGCCGCACGTTGAGATGCTGCTCCAGTTCCGAGACGCGTCGGCTGACCGTCGCAAGCGGAATACGGAGCTGGCGGCTGGCGGCCGAAAGGCTTCCCGCGTCCGCCGCGGCAAGCAGGATGGTCATGGCTTCGAGCTGGTCCATGCCTTCCACCAGTGGGAGGGTACCTATCGAATTTATCGTCTCTTCGCGAAATCCGGAAGGGCCTAGATACTGCGTACCAAGGCCAGCCAGCCTTTCGTCGGCAGGCATTGCAGAAATACCGGAGACGCCCATGTCGAACCCACAGACCCCGTTCGATCGCACCGCCTATCTGCTGGTCGATCCGTACAATGACTTCCTGTCGGAAGGGGGCAAGGTCTGGTCGCGGATCGCACCTGTCGCCAGCGAAGTCGGCCTGCTCGACCATCTGAAGGCGCTTGACGCTGCCGTGCGTGCCTGCGGCATCCCGGTGTTCTTCGTCCCGCATCGGCGCTGGATGCCGGGCGACTATGAGGGCTGGGACCACCCCACGCCCAACCAGCGCCTTGTCATGCACGGGCACCATTGCGCGCGCGGCGAGTGGGGCGGCGAGTGGCACCCGGACCTCGCACCCAGGGAAGGCGACATCGTCGTCGCCGAGCACTGGGGTTCGAGCGGGTTCGCCAATACCGACCTCGATCTCCAGCTGAAACAGCATGGCGTCACGCATCTGATCTTCGCCGGCCTGCTCGCCAACACCTGCGTCGAATGCACCGCGCGCTTCGCGGCCGAGCTCGGCTACCATGTGACCCTGGTGCGCGACGCGACCGCCGCCCTCTCGCGCGAGATGATGCACGCCGCGCACGAGCTCAACGGCCCCACTTTCGCGCACGCCATCCTGACCACCGACGAACTCATCGCCGCCCTCAACTGAAGAGATCACCATGAAGACGATCGCCTATCTGGCCGCTGCGGCGGCCATCGCATTCGCTTGCGCACCGATCGCGAGCGCCGCTCCTATAGACGGTGCCGGTACCGCCCCGCCGGCCACGTCGTCGCACGCCGCAACTGCGATCCGCTCCTTCCAGGTCCATGTGCCGGAAGCTGCGCTCACCGACCTGCGCCGCCGCATCGCCGCGACCCGCTGGCCCGATAGCGAAACGGTTCCCGACGCGTCGCAGGGTGCGCAGCTGACCAAGCTGCAGGAGCTGGTCCGCTATTGGGGAACGACATATGACTGGCGCAGGGCCGAGGCACGGCTGAATGCCTTGCCGCAATATATGACCAATCTCGATGGCGTGGACATCCATTTCATCTGGGTCCGTTCCAGCCGCCCGAACGCCTTGCCTCTGCTCATCACGCATGGCTGGCCGGGATCGGTGTTCGAATTCACCAAGGTGATCGGCCCGCTCACCAATCCCGCCGCCGATCGCGGCAGCGACGCGGACGCGTTCGACGTCGTGATCCCGTCTATCCCCGGCTATGGCTTCTCCGGAAAGCCCAAGGGGCCGGGTTGGGACCCGGAACACATCGCGCGCGTGTGGGCGGAGCTTATGAAGCGCCTCGGCTACACACGCTATGTCGCGCAGGGCGGCGATTGGGGCGCGCCCATCACCAGCGCGATGGCGCGCCAAGCCCCGGCAGGCCTGCTTGGCATCCACCTCAACCTGCCCGCGACGGTACCGCCGGATGTGGCAGCGGCGCTTGCCGCAGGCGGGCCAGCGCCGGCAGGCCTCTCCGAGCAGGAACACGCCACATTCGACGCGCTCCGCGACTTCGCCAAACAGGGGAACTCGGCGTACATCACGATCCTCGGCGCTCGCCCGCAGACGATCGGATATGGTGCCACCGACTCGCCGGCCTTTCTCGCAGCGTTCCTGCTCGGGCATCCCGGCTTCGCCCAATGGGCCTATGGCACCGACCCGCAAAAAACGCCGACCCGCGATGAGGTGCTCGACGACTTCACGCTCTACTGGCTGACCAACAGCGCCGCTTCGGCGGGCCGGCTATACTGGGAGAACAAGGGGCGCAGTCCGCTTGTCGCGGCCGCCCAGAAGACCGCGGACATCGCGCTGCCGGTGGCGATCACCGTCTTCCCGGAAGACGTCTATAGCCCGCCGGAGAGCTGGGCGCGGCGGGCCTATCGCAACCTCATCTATTTCCATCAGGCCGACAAGGGCGGCCACTTCGCGGCCTGGGAGCAGCCGCGGCTGTTCACCCAGGAGGTCCGCGCGGCGTTCCGCTCGCTGCGCTGAACTTCCCGCTGCCCCCCACGCACACGAAAGAAGCGTCAATCCCGGTTTGCATAGAAGATGCCTGTCATGACCAGTGCTGCGCCGATGGCCTGGACTATCGTTATTGTCTCGCCGGCAAACTCCCATCCCACCACAAGGGCAACGACCGGTGGAATGTAATAGACAGAGGCGGCCTTCATGACCCGGCGCCAAACGGTACCGTCCGGTGCTCCAGGCCAGGTTCACGGCCTAGTGAGTCTGCATCACCGCCAATGTGCGATTGTCGAAATTCGATGCGGCAGCCGTCGCCAACCTGGGCAAAGGCTGCCATCGATGATCAAAGCCGATTCAGATGGTATCGATATGGAAACGGTCTATACTGCCGCACCGACGCGAGGGGCTTGCAAGCACAGCGTCGGCTGACAGCACATCGATTGCTGCCGCTTGTCGGTATGGAGGCAACAATGTGCGTCAGCGACAATGGCGAATATTTTGAACGACGTATGCGCGAGTGCATTCACGCGTCGGAAAACTCGAGCGATCAAGCGGTCGCCAAGCTGCATCTGAAATTTGCGAGTCGATATCGCGCTGCCGCCAAAGAGGCTCAGTTCGAAGAATCCCGGACAGAAGTGGGATTCTTGCAAACAGCGCGTTGTGCATAAGATGCGAACGAGCGATGAATGCTGGGCGCACGCGCATGAGTGCATGTGTCATGCGCAAGAGGCAGAGCTTCCGACCGTCCGCAGAAGATTTCTCGTATCTGCAAGCCAATGGATCTTCCTGGGCAAGCGGGCGCTTGCGGTCGAGATGAAGCGCGCCGGCGGCAAGGGGGTCAGCGTCACCGATCGAAGGGCGCCGCCGCAGCTGTCTGATTAGCGTTCCTTCCCCTCTCTTCCAGCGCGTATGGCAGATGCCAGTTCGTGCGGATCTTGGGCGCTGCCTCAAATTGGTGCATTTCGAGAGACCATTCGGCAGTAGAACGCTCGGCGCGGCCGGGCGCTGGATGCTGCTCGATCTGCATCCAGCTTGCGGCGCTTCTCACTGGCCGCACCCCTAGATCGAGCGGCGCCCTGAGAATAGCTGCACCAGACCCACGATGATCGCGATAACGAGCAGGATATGGATCAGCCCGCCGGCAACGTGAAACGAAAAACCAAGCAACCAGAGAACCAGGAGGATGATTACGATCGTCCAGAGCATCGAATGATCTCCCAATTCGCCTCCCGGGGGCGGGGGGCTTCCCAAAATCAAACGAGGCGGCGCAGCCGATCGTTCCGTAGATTGCCGTCTGTCTTTCGCCAACCCGGTCCATCCAAAACGTCCCGATCGCGCTAGGCGATCGCCACCGTCGATGCCAATCGGCGCAGGTCCGCCTTTCGCGCGGCCACAGCCTGCCCGATCAGGAGGAGCGCGGGCGCCTCGCTTGCGATGGCCTTTGCCGCGAGCGCCATCAGATCGAGCCGCGTTCGCAGCAGCTGCTCGCCGGGAAGGCTGACATTGGCCGCAAGCAGTACGGGCGTGTCGGGCGCCAGACCCGCGGCGATGAGCTGGCGCGATACCGTGTCGGCCGCACTGCGCCCCATATAGATCGCGAGCGTCGCCTCGGGATCGGCGAGCGCCTTCCAGTCGAGCGCCAGGGGCGCGTCGTGGCGCAGATGCGCGGTGACGAACTGGAGCCGGCGCGCGAGGCCGCGCAGCGTCAGCGAGACGCCCGCGCTGGCGGCGGCGGCGCTGGCCGCGGTGATGCCGGGACAGATACGCACCGCGATGCCATGCTCTGCGAGGCTCGCCATCTCCTCGGCCGAGCGGCCGAAGATCGACGGATCCCCGCCCTTCAGCCGGACGACGCGCTCGCGGTCGAGCGCGGCGGCGACGAGCAGGTCGTTGATCGTCGCCTGATCCTTCGAATGCCGGCCGGAACGCTTGCCGACGGGCACGCGGCGGACGTGGCCGGGCACGAGCGCGAGAACGCCGGGGCCGACCAGCGCGTCATAGAATACGATACTCGCGGCATGGATGAGCTTTTCGGCCTTGCGCGTCAGCAGGTCAGGATCGCCGGGACCCGCGCCCACCAGCCAGACCTCGCCGGGTGCGATCAGATCGTCAGCCATTGGCTACCTCCTTCCTATCCACGATCAGCCGCTGGATCGCGGGGCGGCACGATCCGCAATTGGTGCCCGCCGATAACGCCGCGCCCACCGCCTCGACACTGGTCAGCGCCTGGCCGGTGATCGCGGCCATGATCTGCTTCATGCCGACGTCGAAGCAGACGCAGACGATCGCGCCGCGATCGGGTGCGGGTTTGGCGGGGCGGCCCGCGAGCAGTGCCATTGCGGATTCGGCCTCGGCGGCTTCGAGCTGGCCGATCAGCCAGTCGCGCTGCGGCAGGTTTCCGGCGCGCGAGACGTAAAGCGCCGCCCTGAGCTGGCCCCGGTCGAGCACCGCTATCCGCATCTGGCCGCGTGCTTCGTCGCGCGCCTCGATACGCTCGCCCCTGGGAAGCAGGGCTTTTGCGAATGCGGCGGCATCGCCCTTGCCCGAGAATTCGATCAGCCAGCCCTGCGGGACGCGCACCCGCGTCGCATAGGCGGCGTCGATCTGCGCGGGTGCCTCGCGCGTGACGAGGAAGCCGCGCCACTCGACCGCGAGCTTCTCGACACGCACGGGCGTCGACTTGAAGCCGGGCTGGCCCGAATGCGGATCGACAAGGGGGCGGGGGAGAAGGCCCGTGCGGCCGCCCGTCGATTGCTGATCGGTCCAGTGGATCGGTGCGAACACCTCGCTGCGTCGCTGACCGTTCGCGATCTGTGCGCGGTAGACGCTGCTGCCCTGCGCGGTCGAGACCCGTGCAAGATCGCCCTCTTCGATGCCCAGTTCGGCCGCGTCTTCGGGATGGATCTCGATCAGCGGCTCCTGACGATGCCGCGCGAGCTTCGGCGACAGGCCGGTGCGCGTCATGCTGTGCCATTGATCGCGGTAGCGGCCGGTGTTGAGCGTCATCGGCCAGTCCTTGAGCGGCGGCGCAATCGGCCCTTGCGCGACCTTGACCAGCCGCGCCTGGCCGTCGGGCGTCGGGAAACGGCCATCGGCGAAGGGCGTGCCGCCCCAGCGCCAGGGTACCATTTCCTCATAGGCCGCATTGCCGATCGCGGCATGGTGGCCGATGTCGAAGATGCGCGCGCCGCCATTCTGATAGGCCGAAAGGCGCGCATGCTCGCGGTAGATGTCGGCAGGGCGATCGTAGGAAAAGGCGGTCTTCCACCCCATGCGCCGCGCCACCTCGGTGATGATCCACCAGTCGGGCTTCGCCTCGCCGGGGGTGGCGAGGATCGGGCGCTGGCGGCTGATCGTGCGGTCCGAATTGGTGACGGTGCCGTCCTTTTCGCTCCAGCCCGCCGCGGGCAGCTTCACGTGCGCGTAGCGGCTGGTGTCGGTTTCGGCGATGCAGTCCGAGACGACGACGAAGGGGCAGGCGGCGAGCGCCTCGCGGACCATATTGGCATCGGGCAGGCTGACCGCGGGATTGGTCGCCATCACCCAGAGCGCCTTGATGCGACCCTCGCGGATGCTGCGGAACAGATCCACCGCCTTGAGGCCGGGTTTGGCGGCGACGGTCTTCACACCCCAGAAGCGTGCCACGCGTGCGACATTGTCGGGGGCGAAATCCATGTGCGCGGCGAGCGTCGAGGCGAGTCCGCCCACCTCGCGCCCGCCCATCGCGTTGGGCTGGCCGGTGATCGAGAAGGGCGCAGCGCCGGGCTTGGCGATCCGGCCCGTCGCGAGATGGAGGTTGAGGATTGCGCCCACCTGATCGGTGCCGCGCAGCGACTGGTTGATGCCCTGGCTGAACAGCGTGATCGTGCGCGGGTGCGCGGCGAACAGGTCGAAGAAGCGCTGGAGGTCGGCGGGCGTAAGGTCGCAGGTGCGCGCGACCGACCACAGATCGCTACCCTCTTCGAGCGTCTCCCAGAAACCGGCGGGAACATTGACGCTCGCCTCAAGAAAGGCCTCGTCCAGCAGACCCTCGCGCCGGCAATGCGCGAGCAAACCGTTCATCAGCGCGACGTCTGTGCCGGGCCGCAAGGCAAGGTGGAGATCGGCATCCTCGCATGTCTCGGTACGGCGCGGGTCGATCACGACCAGCTTCGCGCCGCGTGCCGCGCGGGCGACCTGAATGCGCTGATAGACGATCGGGTGGCACCATGCGGTGTTGGATCCGACAAGGACGAACAGGTCGGCCTGATCGAGATCCTCATAGCTGGCGGGGACGACGTCCTCGCCAAAGCCGCGGATATGCCCCGCGACTGCGCTCGACATGCACAGGCGTGAATTGGTGTCGATGTTCGCCGAGCCGATAAAACCCTTCATCAGCTTGTTGGCGACGTAATAGTCCTCGGTGAGCAACTGGCCCGAAACGTAGAAGGCGACGCTGTCGGGACCGTGGCGCGCGATCGTCTCCGAAAAGCGGCGCGCGACGAGGTCAAGCGCCTTGTCCCAACTCGCTCGCGCATTACCGATCATCGGATGAAGTAGGCGCCCCTCCAGCGCGACCGTCTCGCCCAGATGCGTGCCCTTGGAGCAGAGCTTGCCCGCATTGGCCGGATGCTCGGGATCGCCCGTTATCTCGACGCTGCGTTCGCCCGTCGGAGTGGCGGAGATGCCGCACCCGACACCACAATAGGCGCAGGTGGTGCGGATCGCGTTCATGCTACGCCGCCAACCTCAGCGTCGTCTCCCGGCAGATCAGCACGCGGCCGCTTCTGATCTGCACGGGTATGATCGGCGTGCGGCCGACATCGGCGCCCTGCGCTTCACCAGTGGACAGCGAGATCACCCAGTTGTGCAGCGGGCATGCGACGCTGTCACCATGCACGATGCCCTGGCTGAGCGGTCCATGCTTGTGCGGGCATTTGTTGACGAGCGCGTAGACGCGTCCCGCACCGGTGCGGAACACCGCGATTTCATCGCCGCCCGCGACGGCCACGGTCCGCGCGCCACGCAGCGGGATATCGTGGAGCGCGCCGACATCGAGCCATTGGGTGGTCATGCATCTGCTCCTTCGAGTGCCTTGATGGGTCGGACTTCGGCGAGCGGACGGTGGAGGAGGTCGCGAGCGCCGCCTACGGCGCGTTCGGCCCAGGGATCGTCCTGCGTGAATTGCTGGCTGTGCCAGAAGCGCGCGGCGAGCTCGTCGCGGAGCACGGTATCGTCGACGATGCGCTCCTTCACATAAGCGAGGCCAACGCGTTCGATCCACGGCGCAGTGCGTTCGAGATAGCGCGCCTCTTGTCGGTACAGCTGGACGAAGGCGGCGGCGTAGTGGAGCGCCTCCTGCTCGGTCTCGACCTTCGCGAGCAGGTCCGTTGCGCGGACATGGATGCCGCCATTGCCGCCGACATGAAGCTCGTAGCCAGAGTCCAGGCAGACCACGCCGAAATCCTTGATCGTCGCTTCGGCGCAGTTTCGCGGGCAGCCCGAAACCGCCATCTTGAACTTGTGCGGCATCCAGCTTCCCCAGAAGCCGCGCTCCAGCTTGACGCCGAGCCCCGTCGAATCCTGCGTCCCGAAGCGACACCATTCGGAGCCCACGCACGTCTTCACGGTGCGCAGCGCCTTGCCATAGGCATGGCCCGAGACCATGCCGGCGGCATTCAGATCGGCCCAGACCGCGGGCAGGTCTTCCTTCCTGATCCCGAAGATGTCGAGCCGCTGCCCGCCGGTGACTTTCACCATCGGCGCATTGTATTTCTCGACGACATCGGCGATCGCGCGGAGTTCCTGCGGGGTGGTGAGCCCGCCCCACATGCGCGGGACGACCGAATAGGTGCCGTCCTTCTGGATGTTGGCGTGCATGCGCTCGTTGACGAAACGGCTCTGCTGGTCGTCGACATAATCTCCGGGCCAGGCGCAGAGCAGGTAATAATTGAGCGCTGGGCGGCAGGAGGAGCAGCCATCGGGCGTGCTCCAGTGCAGCTCCTGCATCACCTGCGGGATCGCCTTCAGCGCCTTCTCGAGGATGAGCTTGCGCACCTCGTCATGGCCGAAACTGGTGCACTTGCACATCGTCTTCGTCGCACGCTCGCCCGAATAGTCGTCGCCGAGCGTGACCGCGAGCAGCGTCTCGACCAGCCCGGTGCAGGAACCGCACGAAGCCGATGCCTTGGAACAGTTGCGGACCGCGTCGAGCGAGCATGCGCCGCCCTCGATCGCCGCCACCACCTTGCCCTTGGAGACGCCGTTGCAGCCGCAGATTTCCGCATCGTCGGAAAGCGCCGCAACGGCCAGTTTAGGGTCCGCCGCGCCCCCTCCCTGGGCGAAGGCCTGGCCGAAGATGAGCGCGTCTCGAATGGGCGCGATGTCCTCGCCCTTTTTCAGGAGGTCGAAATACCAGTTGCCGTCGGCAGTATCGCCATAGAGCACCGCGCCGACAATGCGGTCCTCTTTCACGATCACGCGCTTGTACACGCCGCGCGATGCGTCGCGCAGCACGATGTCCTCCGCCCCGTCGCCCCCCGAGAAATCGCCCGCCGAGAACACGTCGAGCCCCGCGACCTTCAATTTGGTCGAGGTGACCGAACCCTTGTAGCCGCTGGGCGCTTCGGTCATCCCGTCGGCGAGCGCGCGGCACATGTCCCACAGGGGCGCGACCAGGCCATAGACCTGCCCGTCATGTTCCACGCACTCGCCGACGGCGAGGATGTCGGGGTCTGATGTGACCATGTGGTCATCCACCTGGATGCCGCGTCCCACGCCGAGGCCAGCCTCGCGCGCGAGCGCCACATTGGGGCGGATGCCCACTGCCATCACCACCAGGCTTGCCCGGATCTCGCGCCCGTCCTTGAGCCTGATGCCCTCGATCTTCCCCTCTCCAAAGATTTCGGCGGTGTCGGCGCCGGTCAGGATCGTCTGCCCGCGCGCCTCCAATGCCGATTTGAGAAGCCAGCCGGCGGCTTCGTCGAGCTGCCGTTCCATGAGTGTCGACATCAGGTGGATGACCGTCACCTTCATGCCCCTGAGTGACAGGCCATGCGCGGCTTCGAGCCCCAGCAGCCCACCGCCGATCACCACCGCATCGCCACCCGCATCGGCTGCGCGCAACATGGCGTCCACATCGTCCATGTCGCGGAAGGTGACGACGCCCGGCAGATCGTTTCCCGGAATGGGAATGATGAAGGGATCGGAACCCGTCGCGATCAGCAGCTTGTCATAGGCCGTCTCCGCGCCCGACGTCGCGGTCACGGTCTTGGCGGAGCGGTCGATCGCGGCAACGGCATCGCCGGCCACCAGCGTGATACCGTTGTCCTCGTACCACGCGGCATCGTTGATCACGATGTCGTCGAAGCTCTTCTCGCCCGCGAGCAGCGGCGAAAGCATGATGCGATTGTAGTTCACGCGCGGCTCGGCGCCGAAGATCGTGATCCGGTAGCGGCCGGGATCGCGCGCCAGGATCTCCTCGACCGCGCGGCAGCCGGCCATGCCGTTGCCGATCACGACGAGATGCTCGCGCTTGATGGGGTGGGTCATCTCACTTCCTCACAGGACATAATCGAGCTGGAGCCAGAGCTTGCGCGTGTCGGTCGCGAAATCCTCGGCATCGTAGTCGGCATATTTGAGCAACACGGCGAGCTTCTTCGCGGGCTTGAAGCCGATCCGCGCATTCCATTCGGTGCCGTAATCCTGATCGACCAGGTCGTTCTCGAAGCGGTGCCAGGCGACGAGCAGCGACAGCCCCTTGAGCGTGGGCGCGGCCCAGCCCGCGCTCGCATAGAGATCGCGAATGCCGTTGGGTGGCGTCGTCAGGAACTTGTCCGCCCAGCCCTGAAACTTGTGGAGCGTGGCGAGCGGCGTCTGGAAGCTGGTGAAGGCCGCCCCCTCGTCTGCGCCCAGCACCTCGTATCCGCCGGTCAGCGTGAAGCCCTTTGCCTGCAGCGCGGCCTCCCCCAGCCAATAGTCCGCCGCATAGTCGTTGGGGTTGTCCTGCCAGTCGGACTGGCGGGCATAGCTTGCCACGAGGTTGAGTTTCGCGACTTTGCCCAGCGGCACGCTGCCCGCCGCACGCGCGCCATAGGTCTGGCTGGAGAACGGCCGTCGCCCTGCCTCGTCCTGATCGACCAGATAGGCGAAGCCCTTGACCGTCACCGGCCCCAGCTTCACCCCGGCACCTGCAAAGACATTGTCGCCCGAGATCGCCTGGATCGGGCTGTCGATCCCGAAGATCGTCCGGTCAGACCACGCATAGGCAAGGTCGAGCGTCACGGGGCCAAGCGCCGAGGTTTCGAGCCGCACCGCGTCGAAGGTCTGTTCGTTCTGCCGCCAACCGACGCTGCCCACGAAACGCTGATCGTCGAGGTTGATCCGCTGGCGGCCGAGCGTCACGACGGTCTGGGGTAGCCCGCGATACTGAAGCTGGAGCCGGTTGAGCTCGACATTCTCTGGATCGGCGACCATCGGGAACTGCGTCCGCCCATTGGTGCTGATGTTATAGTCGCCGACGATCGCAAGCGTTGCCTCGCTTTCGGCAAGCAGCGCGAAATCGCCCTGGCTCAATTCGAAGCCCGCACGCACCCGCGCGGTCACCGCATCGGCCTCGCGCGCGATGCCCTGCTGGTCGACATTTTCGTAGCGCAGGCGGGCATCGACGAGCGGCTTGAATTCGGGACCGGTTTCGGCCGCCACCGGGACGGCGAAGCACCCGGCGGCGAGAAGGAGGGCGCGGGCGGCCCGCATCAGATCCGCGCTCCGGCGAGCTCTGCCCCCCAGGTCGCGCGCCACTTCTGCTTTACGAGCGTCAAGCTTGCGAGCGCCGCGAGCGCCAGCCCCGAGAAGATCAGGAAACCCCATTGCGGGCTGCCCGTGAGTTGCTTGGCGAGACCGAGCGAGGAGGCGAGATAGAAGCCGCCGACACCGCCCGCGAAACCGACCAGCCCGGTCATCACGCCGATCTCGTCGCGGAAGCGCTGCGGCACGAGCTGAAAGACCGCGCCATTGCCCGCGCCCAGCGCCAGCATCGCGACGACGAACAGCGCGAGCGCCATTGCGACGGTGGTCGGGCCCATGCTGATGGCGGCAAGTGTGACCGCGGCGACCGCATAGACCAGCGACAGCGTCCGCGTTCCCCCGATCCGGTCGGCAAGCGCGCCGCCCATAGGCCGGATCATCGAGCCCGCGAACACACAAGCCGCAGTGCAATAGCCAGCGACCACCGGGGTCAGTCCGAACTGGTCGGTGAAGTAGATGCTCAAGGACGCAGCGAGCCCGACGAAACCCCCAAAGGTGACGCCGTAGAAGAACATGAACCACCAGGCGTCGGCGTGGCGGAGCGGCGCGAGATAGGCGGCGAGTGGCTTGGGCGCGGGCGCACC
This sequence comes from Sphingobium sp. FW306-1B-F04DB, assembly GCF_058781925.1. NCBI lineage: Bacteria > Pseudomonadati > Pseudomonadota > Alphaproteobacteria > Sphingomonadales > Sphingobiaceae > Sphingobium > Sphingobium sp. FW306-1B-F04DB. The sequence goes on from NZ_JBYSXE010000003.1 coordinate 75,741, forward strand.
CGGCGCGTCCTTGGCCAGCGCCATGTAGATCACGAAGGTGATCGCGAGCGGGATCACCGCGAGCCCGAGCACGGCATTCCAGCCGAACGCCTTGGCCAGCCCCGGCGCGAAGAGCGCCGCGAGCACGGTGCCCGAATTGCCCATTCCCGCGATGCCAAGCGCGGTGCCCTGATGCTCGGCGGGATACCAGCGGCTGGCGAGCGGCAACGCCACGGCGAAGCTTGCTCCCGCAAAACCAAGCACGACGCCAAGCGCGATCGTTCCGGCAAAGCTGTTGACCCCGAACGCCCAGGCAGTCCCGAGCCCGGCGATCACGATCAGCTGCCCGACCGCCCCCGTCATCTTGGGGCCGATCCGGTCGACGAGCAGGCCGTTGACGAGCCTCAGCACCGCGCCCGCGAGCGTCGGCACCGCGACCATGAAGCCCTTTTGCGCCGCGTTCAGGCCCAGATCCTGCGAAATGAACGGCGCGAGCGGCCCGAGCAGCACCCAGACCATGAAGGCGAGGTCGAAATAGAGAAACGCCGCAAACAATGTCGGTCGGTGGCCAGCGGCCCAGAATCCCTTGTTCATCCCAATGCTCCGCAAGCCGATACGGGCGGCAGCGCGATGAAGCGCGCCATTCGTTCGGGCATGAAAAAAGCCGCCTCGAAGCGCGGTCGTCAGGACCGGTTCGGGCGGCGTCGTTGCCTGCTCGCGAGCACCCAATGGCGGGCTTCGCGAAAGGTCGCGCCCGCCATTGGACGCTCCCTGTTATTTCGTATCCGGACTCCGTCGTCTGGATGTCAGAAAGCTGTCATGATTCGTGTTGCGGCGCAAGATGGTTTTTGCGCGGTGCAGCATTTTTACCCGTGCAGCCTAACCCTGCGCCAGATACGCCTCGGCGCGGTCGGGGTCGAAGCGTCGTCCGTCGAAGAAGCGGTCGGGCCCCAGGATCAATCGTCCGCTCACCGAGGGCGCCCCCAATGGCTGCTCGATTGCGCCTTCGACCTTGGCGCTGGCGCCGGGCAATATGGCGTCGGTCCCGGTGAGTGCCGCACGGTAGATGTCGGGGCGGAAGACCGCTGCGGCAGCGTCGAAGCCCTGCGAATCGAGTGTCGCATGACCCCAGCGCACCATCTGCGAGTAGAGCCACATCGCCTGGCTGCGCCAGGGGAAGTTGGCGGCCTCGCGATGCAGGACGAGGAAATCGTCGATCCGCGTCGGCATCTGACCCTCTGCCAGCACCATCTGATTGGAAAGCGCGCGCTCGATCAGCGCCGCGGGCTGATCGATATAGGCGGGGCGCGCCAGCAGGTCAGCGACCGCGCGGCGTTGGTCGGGTTCGGTGATCGCGCGCCCCGCGGCATGGAGCGCACGGATCAATGCCGCCACTTCGTCGCCGCGCTGATCGAGGGTCTCGCGTCGGAAGGCCAGCAGTTTCTCGACACCGCGGCTCCAGATACGCGCGGTCGCGGCGACGATCATGCCAACGCCGCGCTCGACCGCGACGCTGTTCCAGGGCTCGCCGACACAGGATCCGTCGATCTCGCCCGATCCGAGCGCGTCGGCAACGAAGGGAGGCGGAACCACTACGATCTCGACATCGGCATCGGGGTCACAACCCGAGGCGGCCAGCCAGTAGCGCAGCATGTAATTATGGCTCGAATAGCGATGGACCACCGCGAAGCGCAGTTTGCGGCCTGACGACGCTTCGCGCCGCGCAACCTCAGCCAGCGCGCGCCCGGTCGCCGCGACATCGGCGATCGCATTTTCGCCGAGCAGCGCGGCTATGCGCGGACTGACCGTCACCGCATTGCCATTCAGTCCGAGCATGAAGGGGGCGCCCAGCGGCACCGCGGGCCGGTCGAGCCCCAGCGAGGTCGCGATCGCGAGCGGCGCCAGCAGATGTGCGGCGTCTGTCTGTCCGTAGATCAGCCGGTCACGCACCGTCGCCCAGCTCGGATCCCTGACCAGCTCGATCGAAACGCCTTCGGCCGCGGCCAGCCCGAACTCGTGCGCCACGATCGGCAGAACGGCGTCGACCAGCGGCAGGAAGCCGATCCTGAAAACACTCATGACTCGCCTCCCAGCAATTTGTCGGCGGTCACCAGCGCCTCGGCGATATCCGTGATCCTCCGCCCGCTGTCCATCGCCTGCTTGCGCAGAAGGGCATAGGCGGCGGGCTCGTCGATCCCGCGCCGCTTCATCAACAGCGCCTTGGCCCGGTCCACCGCCTTGCGCTCGGCCAGTGCCGACCGCGCCTCGGCCAGTTCGACCTGAAGCCGCGAGAATGCCTTGAAGCGCCGCACCGCAAGCTCGAGGATCGGCTTGATCCGATCCTTGCGCAGCCCGTCGACGACATAGGCCGATATGCCCGCGTCGACGGCCTCGGCGATCGACTGCTCGTCGGACTGGTCGACAAACATCGCGATGGGCCGCGCCAGCGCGCGCGACAGCGCGAAGCTCTCCTCGAGCATGTCGCGTCCCGGGTTTTCGAGATTGATCAGCACGACATCGGGCGCCAGCGCCTCAAGTCGTGCCACCAGCCCGCGGCGCTCGACGAGAATCGCCACGTCGCTCAGCCCGGCCTCGCGCAGCCCTTCTTCGATGATTGCAGCGCGCGCGGGGCTTTCATCCACAATCGCGATCTTCAGCTCCGCCTCCTGCTGCAACGCAACAAAGCTATGGGTGCGGTCGAGGAAGTCAATCCGTCTCTGAAAGGCCAGCCAAAGCTGCCAGGTAATCGGTCAGATCGTCGCTGATGCGATCATGACCTGCCGGCCATCGCCGGCATAGGCAGCGAGTTCGGCCGACGAATCGCCGCCGCGCAGCACAAGGTGCACGTCTTCGCCGCAGATGGCTGGGGACACGCCGCGAAATTCGAAGCGCTTCAGCCCATTGTCGCCAAACTGTCGCTGCGCGAGATCGAGCAGCAAGGTGGCGGTGAGCGGACCCTGGACGATCAGCCCGCGATATCCCTCTTGCCGTACCGCATAGGGCAGGTCGTAGTGAATGCGATGGCTGTTGAAGGTCAGCGCGGAAAAGCGGAACAGCAATGCTTCCGAGGGCGTGATGAGACGGTGGGCATCCCAGCCTGTCCAATCGAATTTCGCGTCGCCGGGCGGCGGCGGTACGGGCGCTGCAGCCGGGGCGGCCGGACGATAGACGATCGTCTGTGTCTCGCGCAGCGCAGGGCCGGCTTCGGTTGATGTCTCGTGTACCAGATCGACGAAAACCAGAACGCCCGAGCCTCCGTGCTTCTCGACAATCGATGCGATTCGCGACACCCGGCTGACGCGATCGCCGCACCGCAGCGGTGCGAGGAATTCGACCTTGCTCGCCGCCCACATGCGGCGCGGCAGGGCAATGGGGGGCAGCCAGCTGTCGGCATTGTCCTCGCGCAGCGGATGGCCGTCCGCGCCCAGCCGCGCCGTCGGCGCCTCGGGCAGGCAGAGGCACCAGTGGAGCCCCTGCGGAACGTCGCCGTCTCCTCTGGGCTCGCGGTCGAGCATGGCGCACCAGCGCGCCACCAGCCCTTCGTCGACGCGGTCGCGGCGCAGCTCCTCCCGGCTGATCCAGGCATCCCATTCGCGCATCAGTTGCGCCCCTCGATCATGCCACGCGCGATGACCTGCGCCTGGATTTCCGCCGCGCCTTCGAAGATGTTGAGGATGCGCGCGTCGCACAGCACGCGGCTGATCTCATATTCGAGCGCATAGCCGTTGCCCCCGTGGATCTGCAGGCTGGCGTCGGCGTTCGACCAGGCGGCGCGTGCGCCGAGCAGCTTTGCCATGCCCGCCTCGATATCGCAGCGCTTGCCCGAATCCTTGGCGCGTGCTGCGGCATAGGTCAGCTCGCGCGCGGTGACGAAATCCACAAGGCTCATGGCGATCTTGTCGGCGACGCGCGGGAAATGGATGATCGCCCTGCCGAACTGCCTGCGATTCAGCGCATAGTCGAGGCCCAGTTCCAGCGCGCGGCGGGCGACGCCGACGGCGCGCGCAGCGGTCTGGATGCGCGCGCCTTCGAAGGTGCGCATCAGCTGCTTGAACCCCTGACCCTCCTCGCCACCAAGCAGCGCGTCGGCGGGCGCGCGCATGGCATCGAACTGGAGTGCATATTCGCGCATCCCGCGATAGCCGAGCACCTCGATCTCGCTTCCCGACATCCCTTCGGCGGGAAACGGGTTTTCCTGTGTCCCGCGCGGCTTGGGCACGAGCAGCATCGAGAGGCCTGCATAGCCTCTTGCATCGGGCAGGGTCCGCGCGAGCAAGGTCATCAGGTCGGAGCGCGCGGCATGGGTGATCCAGTTCTTCGCGCCGTCGATCAGCCACGCGCCGTTCGTGTCGCGCCGCGCGCGCGTCTGCAGCGCGCCAAGGTCCGATCCGACATCGGGTTCGGTGAAGACCGCGGTGGGCAATATCTCTCCGCTGGCGATTTTCGGCAGCCAGTATGATTTTTGCGCGTCGGTGCCGCCGAGCACGATCAACTCGCCCGCGATTTCCGACCGCGTGCCGAGCGATCCCGTGCCGATCCAGCCGCGCGAAAGTTCTTCGGTGACGAGGCACATGACGAGCTTGCCGAGGCCCAGGCCACCATATTCTTCGGGAATGCAGACACCGAAAGTGCCGAGTTCGGCCATCGCCCGGACGGTCGCGTCGGGGATCAGGTCGTTGGCGAGGTGCCACGCGTGCGCATGGGGGATGATTTCGCTGTCGGTGAAGCGGCGGAACTGGTTGCGGATCGCATCGAGGTCGGTGTCGTGGAGCGTTTCGCTCGGCCAATCGCCGTCCGCCAGCGCGGCGGCGAGTCTCGCGCGGATCGCGGCATGATCGACATCGAGCAGCGCGCTGCAGGCATCGGCCAGCGTTCGCGCTGCCATTCCCACGCCCAGATCGGAGGGGCGGAAGAATTCGTTCTGACCCATCGGCAGCCCGCCCGCGAGCTGCGCAACCGCTTCGGCAAAGGCGAGCTGCGTCACCAGCGCATCGACGGCGTTCGCGCCTTCGCCGGCGTCGTTCCAGTCCAGCGTCGCTTCGAGCGCGGCGACGGTCGTCGCCACCCAGGCAAAGCCATGTGCGGCGCGCTGTTCGCTGTCGATCGGCCGGCTCGCCAGTCGTTCGGCCAGTTCGGCCTGCGCCGCCGCGCGATATGCTTGCGCGGCCCGAAGAACGGGTCGGAGGTCGGTCATGGTCAGGCGGCGCGCTCGAAGATTGCCGCGATACCCTGACCGCCGCCGATGCACACGGTCTCGAGGCCATAGCGTCCCCCGCGCCGCACCAGTTCGCGCGCCAGATTGGCGAGGATGCGCCCGCCCGTCGCGCCGATCGGGTGACCGAGCGAGATGCCCGAGCCGTTGACGTTGAGGATATCGTTCCGGCCGTCATCCTCTGACCACCCCCAGCCCTTGAGCACCGCCAGAACCTGTGGCGCGAAGGCCTCGTTGAGCTCGACAAGGTCGATGTCGCGCCAGCCGAGACCGCTGCGCGTAAACAGTCGCTCAACCGCGGGCACCGGCCCGATGCCCATCCGGCTCGGGTCGCAGCCCGCCGCCGCCCAGCTGTGGAACCAGGCGATGGGTTCGAGGCCGAGTTCCTCGAGCTTGTCTTCGGCAACGACGAGGCAGGCGGCCGCGGCGTCATTCTGCTGGCTCGCATTGCCCGCGGTGACGATCGCGCCCGGAATGGTCTTCGCCTCGATCGGCTTGAGCGCGCCGAGCGTTTCCATGCTCGCGTCGGGGCGGTAGCCTTCGTCGCGGGCGAAGAGGACAGGCTCGCCCTTGCGCTGCGGAACCGCAACGGGAACCAGCTCGTCGTCGAACAGCCCTTTGTCCCACGCGGCCGCGGCGCGCTGATGGCTGCGCACCGCATAGGCGTCGGCCTGTTCGCGGCTGATGCCGTAATCTTTGGCAAGATTTTCCGCTGTTTCGATCATCCCGCTGATGACGCCGAAGCGCTCGATCGGCTGCGACATCACGCGCCCGCGCGTCAGCCGGTCATGAAGCACCAGATTGCCCGACCGCACGCCCTTGCGGACATCGGTGCTGTAATGCTCGACATTCGACATGGATTCGACGCCACCCGCGACGACGACGTCCGACATGCCCGTCTGGACCATCATCGCCGCATTGACGATCGCCTGCAGGCCCGACCCGCAGCGCCGGTCGAGCTGATATCCCGGTACGTCGATCGGGAGGCCCGCCGCGAGCCAGGACCAGTGACCGATCGCGGGCGCTTCGCCATTGCCATAGCCTTGCGAGAAAACGACGTCGTCGACACGCGCCGGGTCGATCTTCGTGCGCTCGATCAGCGCCTTCAGCACGACAGCGCCGAGCTGCCCCGCATCGAGGCCGGCAAGGCTGCCGCCGAATTTGCCGACGGCGGTGCGGATGGGGGCGACGATGGCGGCGCGGCGCAGGGTCATGCTGGGTCTCCGGTCAGGCGGTGCCGACGATGCCGGCGTCGATGAGGCGGGCGATCTCGCCCGAAGGAAGCGACAGGCGCGTGGCCAGCACGTCTTCCGAATGCTGGCCGTTGCGCGGAGCGGGGCGGGGTGCCTGCCGCTCCATCTGGGGTACGGTCGCGAAGGCGCCCGCGGCGGGATAGGCAAAGCCGCTGGGGTTCTCCGTGGCGCCGAAGATCGGATTCTCGGCGACCAGCGCGCGGTCCTGCGCAGCGTCATACATGGTGCGATAGGCCGAATGAACGATCCCGCCGGCATCGAAGGCGGCGGCAAGATCGCTATGCGTGCGGGCTGCGATGGCGCGTTCGAACAGCGGATAGAGCGCGTCGCGGTGGGTGAAGCGCAGACCGTCGTCGCGCGCGAAGGAGACACCGCGTTCGGCCTCGATTGCCGCGATGGCCTCGCCGAGCCCCAGGGCCGCGACGAGGTTCGCCCATTGGCGCGGCGTGACGACGACGATCATCGTCCGCTCACCGTCCGCCGTCACGAAGTCGCGGCCGAACAGGCCATAGACGGCGTTGCCGAGACGCGCGCGGTTTGCGCCCGAATAGAGGACCTCGGCAAGCCCGCCGAGGTTTGCCACGGTGCCGATCGCGACGTCCGACAGCGGAATGCGCACCTCGCTGCCCTCACCGGTGGCACGGCGGTGCTGGAGCGCGGCGAGCAGCGCAAAGGCGGCATAGGCGCCCGACAGCAGGTCCCATGCCGGGAGCACATGGTTGACCGGTTCAGGACCCGCCCCGGTCATCATCGGATAGCCGACCGCATTGTTGACGGTATAGTCGAGCGCGGGCGAACCGTCGGCCCAGCCCATCACGCGCACTGTCACCAGATCGGGCCGGCCCTGCGCCAGCACATCGTGAGCCATGAAACCCGTTGCGGGGAAATTGGTGATGACCTGCCCGGTCGCGCGGATGAGCGCCTGCAGCAGCTCGCGGCCTTCGGGCCGGCCGAGGTCGAGCGCCACCGATTTCTTCGCGCGGTTGAGGTTCTCCCAGTAAAGCGAGTCGTTGTTCGCGGTCACCGGCCAGCGATGGAAGTCCGGACCGCCGCCGATCTGGTCGACGCGGATCACCTCGGCGCCAAGCTGCGCGCAATAGAGACCCGCGCTGGGTGCGGCGACGAATGACGACGCCTCGATGACCGACAGGCCGGAGAGCAGATGGTACACCGTGCGCTCGTCCTATGTCGCAGCGTGGAATTCGCGAAGCACGCGCGTCAGTGCCCGCACGTCACCATGCCCGCGCCCGTTGCGGTGATGGTGCAGGCAGCATTGCCGTCGATGCTGGTATTGCCCGCGCCGGTCGACTGGACCTTGGCGCTGGTCCGTGCGCCGAGCGTCACGTCGCTGGCGCTTTCGGTATTGAGCACAAGATCATTGGCGACCAGCGCGCCGCCGTCGAGCGCCGCCGACCCGCGCACCACCGCGTTGAGCAGCCTGACACTGCCCGCAAGCCTCACCGCACCAGATCCCGTCATGCCGATGTCGAGCCGGTCGGTGTCGACCTGCGCGATTTCGAGCCGCCCCGACCCCTGGACGATCAGCTCGAGCCGCGCGCCGCGCGCGCGGTCGATCGCGACGCTGCCGCTGCCATAGAGCATCACCGTACGCAGTTCCCGCGTAGCAATGGTGATCGTGACCGGCCCCGTTGGCGCGGCCCCGTTGGCGCCCCAGATGCTGCGATCGGGCCGTATCGTGAGCGTGCGCCCCTGGACGTCGAGCGATACGCGCTCGACGCCCTCGCGTTCGCCGCTCGCCTTTGCGCTGGTGCCGCGCCCCGTGACTATCTCGACCCGATAGGGGCCGTCGACCCGGATGCGGTCGAAATCGGTGATGGTGAAGCCGCGTTCCGCTGCCTGCGCTGCGGGCGCCACGCCCAGCAGCATCGCCGCAGCCAAGATCCAACGCCCAGGTCCCGCCATGCCATCCTCCCTCAGACAAGGGCGATAGTGGCATTGCGGGACGTCGGCGGCAATGCCGCGGGATCTATTCGCGCGTCGTGTCGGACGCAGCGGGGGTGCAGCGGACGTCGCCCGAACCGATCTTCGAGACCGAGCATTTGGCGTTGCCATAGAGGTCGACATCGCCCGAGCCGATGATCGAGACGTCGGCGTGTTCCGACACCCCAGCCTTGACCCCGCCCGAGCCTGCGATCGAGATGTCGGCGGTACGTGCGGCGAGCTGACGCGCGTCGAGATTGCCCGAGCCTGCGATCGAGATGTCGAGCGCGTCGGCCTTGCCCGCCGCAATATGCGTGTCGCCCGAGCCCGCAATCGCCAGATCGAGCGTGTCGGCCGCCAGTGCGGCGATGTTGAGCGAGCCTGAACCCGCGATCGAAGCGTCGAACTTGGGCGCCTCGACTCGATCGACGTCCATGTCGCCCGAGCCCGCTATGTTCGCGCCTTTGAGCACGGGCAGCGTGACCGTCACGGTCACCGCGCCCTTTTCACTGCCCCAGCCGAAGCCGTTCCTTTTCTTGCGGCCGACGCGCAGCGTGCCATCGACCACCTCGATCTCGAGCCGGTCGAGGATCGCCTGATCGCCCACCGCATTCACCGATTCGGCGCCACCGACCTTGACGACGACATTGTCGGGTCCACGCAGCGACACCGCGTCGAAGCCTGAGGCCGCGAAGGCGCGGCTGCCTTTGACGCCGCTCAGCGGCGTGCCATTATCGGCTTCGGCCGAACAGGCGGTGGCGATGAGCAGCGACGGAACAAGGATAAGGATGCGCATGATCGGGCTCCCACTGTATTGTATGTGTAATACAGCAAGCTACCATCGCCGTCCACCCCCGGCACAAAAAAGGCGGCCCTCGCGGACCGCCCTTTTCGGAGCCAAGGTGCGGATGCGATCCGCTTACTCGGCTTTTTCCTTGGCGTGGAGCGGCGCCGCCTTGTTGAGGATCTCGAGGATCTTCACCTGCGCGCCCGCCTCGTCGGTCTCTTCCATCGCGGCAAGCTCACGCGCGAGGCGGCTGGTTGCGGCTTCGAAGATCTGACGTTCCGAATAGCTCTGCTCGGGCTGGTCGTCGGCGCGGAACAGGTCGCGTACCACCTCCGCGATCGAGACGAGGTCGCCCGAATTGATCTTGGCTTCGTACTCCTGGGCGCGGCGCGACCACATGGTGCGCTTGACCTTGGGCTTGCCCTTGAGCGTATCCATCGCTTCCTTGAGCGTCTTGTCCGACGACAGCTTGCGCATGCCGACGCTTTCGGCCTTGTTGGTCGGCACGCGGAGCGTCATCCGCTCCTTTTCAAAGCGCAGAACATACAGTTCCAGCTGCATGCCAGCGATGTCAGTGCTCTGAAGCTCGATTACGCGACCAACGCCATGCTTGGGGTAAACGACATAATCGCCGACGTCGAAGGACAAAGCCTTGGATGCCATGTTGGTGTGGCCCTTTCCATGGGGAGATCACCGGATATGGGCATGCCACCCTGACCAAGCAAGTCAGTACGGTCCCCATGACGGCGATCAGCGGGTGTGATTCTCCTATAGCAGCGTGCGGCGCACGCGCTTGCGACAAAGCCGTTTAACAGATTCGCAACAAAAATGCCAGCCCGCAGTCTTTTCTTGCGGGCAGCACGGCAAGTGCCGGAGATCGGGAGAATCCCTTAGGTATTCGCCGCCTCAGTCGCCCTGGCCGGGTTCGGGCGAAAAATATTTGTCGTACTTGCCCTCTTCGCCCTTGTGCTCGTCGGCATCGGCGGGCGCCTCGCGCTTGCGCGTGATGTTCGGCCATTGCGCCGAGAAGGTGTTGTTGAGCTCGAGCCATTTCTCGAGTCCGCTCTCGGTGTCGGGCAGGATCGCCTCGGCGGGGCATTCGGGTTCGCACACGCCGCAGTCTATGCACTCGCTCGGATTGATCACCAGCATGTTGTCGCCCTCGTAGAAGCAATCAACGGGGCACACCTCGACGCAATCCATGTACTTGCAGCGGATGCAGGCATCGGTGACGACATAGGTCATTGGGAACAATCCTCCTGTAAGGCCCTGCTATTCCCGCTCCCGGCGTCCGTCAATCGTCCGTTTCGGCGGGGCGCGCGTCTGTGATCTCGCGGTAGAGCGTGGCGGCCTCGCTCGCGGGGCCGCGCCGTGTCGGCAGCGCCTCGATGCGCAGTATGCGGACGCGGCCGTGCGCGACAAGGCTCAGCACATTGCCCGGGCGCACGTGCGCGCTTGAGCGTTCGATGCGGCGGCCGTCGAGGCGGATATGCCCCCGCTCGCACAGCGCCTGCGCGATGCTTCGCGTTTTCGCCAGACGCGCGAACCACAGGAAGATGTCGATCCGCTGGCCGGGCGCGTGCGCGTCAGCGGCCATGCGCCAGCACCATGTCGGCGAGTTCGTCGAAATGCCCACCGCCGCGCTTCTCGGGCGCTGTGCGTGGTCGCACGCGCCCGCGCCACGCCCAGGCGCCGTCCCGCGCCTCGAAGCCGAGCAGCCGCATCAATCGCGCCAACGCATCGCCGCTCAGCCCCAGCGACACCGCAAGCGACGGGTCGGGGGTGAAAGGACGGCGGCCGTCGCGCGCCTCATGCGCGGCGCGCGCGACGCGTTCGGCCAGATCGACGCGTAGCGCCTGCCGCCCAAGCGTGCGGAAATCGGCGACCATGGAGGGTGCGGTCAGTATCGCTGCGCCCGGCAATGGCAGTGCCGGCATTGGAGTGTCGCTGCGCGCTGCCGCGAGCGCGGCGCGCCAGCGCATCGCTTCGGGCTTGAGCAGCTGTGGATGGAAGACGTCGAGCGTGCCGATCACCAGCCCAAGCCGGCGCGCCTGATGCCGCGCCTGCCGGTCGAGCGCGGCGAGCGGCGCGTCGACCGCCGACCGTGCGATCACACCGCCAGCCTCGGCGAGCGGGACGAGCAGCGCGCGCAGTAGCGGCGGCGTGTCGGGACTTGCCGCCGCTTCCGCGATCCGCGCGAGCGGCTTCAGCACCTGCGCGATCCGCGCTGCGATCCACGTCTCGACGCGTGCGGTGACCGCGCGACGCGCGGCATCGTCGAGTGTTCCCAGCGCGCGGTCGGGGACGAAGCGCGGCGCCAACAGGCTGCGCCCGCCAGCCAGCGCGCCGAGTACCGCGCCCTGCCACGCGATACGCACCGGGCCCTGCGCCTCGGTCGCCAGCGCAAAGGCGCCGTCGTCGGACGCGGCGAGCGCGTCGGCGCGACGCTTCAACTCGCGCCCAAGCCGCCGCCCCGCGACCGCGAGCAGTTTCTTGCGGTCGGCATGGCGCGCATCGGGCGCGACCTCGAAGCGGAAGCCGTCGAGCCGCCCGATCGGCTCGTCATCGACGCGAACCGCGCCATCCTCGGCGATCGTCACGGGCAGCGCATCGGGGTCGGCGCCGATCTCGCGCATCAACAGCGTCGTGCGCCGGTCGACGAAGCGCTGGGTGAGCGCTGCGTGGAGCGCATCGGACAGCTTCTCCTCGACGGCGCGCGTCCGCTCGGCCCAGTGGGCCGGATCGGGGAGCCAGTCCGCGCGGTGCGCGATATAGGCCCAGGTGCGCACCGAGGCGATGCGCGCAGCGAGCGTTTCGACATCGCCCTGGATCGTGTCGAGCCGCGCGATCTCGTCGGCGAACCAATGGACGGGGACATGACCCTGGCCCTCGCTCAAATGGCGGAAGACGCGGCCGACCAGCCGGGCGTGAACTTCGGCGCCCGTCTTGCGAAAATCGGGCAGGCCGCACGCGGCCCAGAGACGCGCGACCATCTGCGGCGACCGGACACGATCGCGCAGCCAGGGCTCATCGGCCAGTCGTTTCAGCACCGCAAGGTCGACCGCCTGTGGTGCTGCGCGCAGCACGGGCGATTGCGGCCGCACCTCGAGCGCGGCTATCAGCGCGTCGAGGCTTGCCGTGTCGGGGGCGCCGTCACGCCAGAAGAGATGCTCGAGCGGCGGGAAGTGGTGGTTCTCGATGCGCTCGATCTCCTCGGGAGAGAAGGCGATCCCGCCTTCCTCGGCGCCCAGCGTGCCAAAGGTACCGTCGCGCTGGTGCCGCCCCGCACGCCCCGCAATCTGCGCCATCTCGGCGAGCGTCAGCCGCCGCCGGCGCCGCCCGTCGAACTTCTTCAGTCCTGCAAAGGCGACGTGCGCGACGTCCATGTTCAATCCCATGCCGATCGCGTCGGTCGCGACGAGATAATCGACCTCGCCCGCCTGGAACATCGCGACCTGGGCGTTGCGCGTCCGCGGCGACAGCGCGCCCATTACCACTGCGGCACCGCCGCGCAGCCGGCGCAGCATCTCCGCGACCGCATAGACTTCCTCGGCCGAGAAGGCGACGATCGCCGAGCGCTTGGGGAGCCGCGACAGCTTCTTCGCGCCCGCATAGCTCAGCGTCGAAAAGCGCGGCCGCCCGATAATCTCCGCATCGGGGACGAGCGCTCGCACCATCGGCTTCAGGCTTTCCGAACCAAGGATCATCGTCTCCTCGCGCCCGCGTGCGCGCAGCAGGCGATCCGTGAAGACATGCCCGCGCTCGGGATCGGCGCCCAACTGCGCCTCGTCGATGCCGACAAATGCGACCTCGCGGTCCAGCGGCATGCTCTCGGCGGTGCACAGGAACCAGCGCGCCTTGTCGGGCAGGACCTTTTCCTCGCCCGTGATCAGCGCGACCTCGCCCGGTCCCTTCATCGCGACGACGCGGTCATAGACCTCGCGCGCGAGCAGGCGCAGCGGAAAGCCGATCATCCCGCTCGAATGACCGCACATCCGCTCGACGGCGAGGTGGGTCTTGCCGGTATTGGTCGGCCCCAGGATTGCGGTGACCGGTGAACGCGCGAAACGGCTCATGCGCCCTAGATCGGCAATGACGGGCCCAAGCGCAAGCCGGCTTGTCCGATCGGGCGCGGACCGGCGAACGGGCGGGCGGCACGTTTCGCCGCAGAAAACCGCGACTGTTAACCATCTTAATTTGACTTTAACCGTGATGCTCCACACACAGGCGCCCGGGTCGGCTTCAAATTTGGGCCGAAGGGGTAATCACGGCTTCGGGGGGGCGCGCAGCCTTGTATCAGCGCAGCGATCATGGTTTCGGCAATGGCAGCGGTACCGCGGCATTGTCGCTCGACCAGGCGCTTCCTGCCGGCTTCGGCCGCAAGATCATCCGTCCCGGCATTTGGCAGCGGATCGAGGCGCAGCTTGCCGATGTCGAGCTCGTCCCCGATCTCGGCGCGCGCATCGGTTCGCGCGAATGGCTGCGCGGCCTCGCTACATGCACCGTGCTGATCTCCGCCGCATGGGCGCTCTCGCCCGGCTTTCGCCCGCTTCTCGGCGTCAGCCCGCCCGCGATGCACGACGCGGCGTTGGACGAGGCGCGTGCGCTGACCATCGCGCCGCTGGCGCTTGGCGCCGACACCGGCCGGCGCATGGCCGCGACGGACGCGGTCGCGCCGCTCACCGACACGCCCGAACGCCCGTCGATCGATCTTGTCGCGACGCTCGGCCGCGGCGACGGCTTTGCGCGCGTGCTGACCCGCGCGGGCGTCGCCGACAGCGAGGCGACCAGGGTGGCGGGCATGGTCGCGGGCGCAACCGCGCTCGGGGGCATCTCGCCGGGCACGCGCATGGACGTGACGCTGGGCCGCCGCCCCAACCGCAATGTCGCGCGTCCGCTCGATTTCCTCGCCTTCCGCGCGCGCTTCGACCTCCGCCTCCAGATCGAGCGCGTCAATGGCGCGCTGACGTTGCGGCAGATCCCGATCGCGGTCGACGACACGCCCCTGCGCATCCAGGGCCGCCGCGGTGCGAGCTTCGTCACCTCAGCACGCGCCGCGGGCGTCCCCGCAAGCGCGATTGAAAGTTATCTCAAGGCCATCGGCGGCAAGATCTCGATCAACGACCTCAGCTCCGACGATCGCTTCGACATCATCGTCGAGCATGAGCGCGCCGAGACCGGCGAAACGCGGACGGGCAAGCTGCTCTATGCCGGGCTCGATCAGGGGAGACGTCAGATCCGCTTGATCGAATGGACGCTCGACGGCCGTACCGAATGGTTCGACGCCGCGGGCGTCGGCAAGAAGCGCGGCGTGATGACGCAGCCCGTCAGCGGCCGTCTGACCTCGGGCTTCGGCATGCGCCGCCACCCGCTGCTCGGCTATTCGCGGCTGCACAAGGGCCTCGATTTCGGTGCACCGCATGGCGCGCCCATCTATGCCGCCACCGATGGCGTCGTCGCCTTTGCGGGACGCAACCGCGGCTATGGCAATTATGTGCGGCTCAACCATACCGGCGGCATTGCCACCGCCTATGCGCATATGAGCCGGATCGCGGTTCCGGGCGGTGCGCGCGTGCGGCAGGGGCAGGTGATCGGCTATGTCGGCTCGACCGGCCTGTCGACCGGCCCGCACCTCCATTACGAGGTGTATCGCAACGGCGTCGCGATCAATCCCAAGTCGATCTCCTTCGTCCAGACCGCGCAGCTTTCGGGCAACGAGCTCGCGCGCTTCCGCGCCAAGCTCAACCAGCTGCTCAACGTCAAGCTGGGCGCCAAGGCTGCCCCAACGGCGACACCGGCCGGAAGCGTCGCGTCCGTCCGAGCGGCACGCTGAGGCAACTGCTTTTGCGCGCGTGCCCAATTTGGCCTAAGCGCCGCGCATGACCTATCCCTTTGATGCGAAACGCCAGCTCTGGCTGATCGGATGCGGCAACATGGCGGGCGCCATGCTCGCGCGCTGGCTTGAGACCGGTCTCGACCCCGAAGCCGTGACGATCGTCGATCCCCATCGCGCCGAGGCGCCCGCAGGCGTCCGGCTGCTCGCCGCGCCGCCCGCGGATGAAGCCCCTCCCGCAGTACTGCTGCTCGGGGTCAAACCGCAGAGCTTTCCTTCTGTCGCACCGCAGCTGGCCCCGCGCGTCGACGCGCAGAGCGTCGTCATATCGATCATGGCGGGCGTCGATACCGCAACGCTGGGCAAGGCCTTGCCCGCCGCGGGCGCGGTCGTCCGGCTGATGCCCAATCTGCCGGTCGCGCTGGGCAAGGGCGTTGCCTTGCTGTTCGGCCCCGATGTCGCGCGCGCAACCGCCGATGCGCTCGCCACGCCGCTTGGCCTGGCGTTGTGGGTCGAGCGCGAGGCGCTGATCGACGCGGGCACCGCAGTCTCGGGTTCGGGGCCCGCATTCGTCTACCGCTTCATCGACGCGATGGCCGCGGGCGCGGAGAAGCTCGGCTTTGCGACCGAGGACGCGCAACAGCTCGCGTTGGCAACTGTCGAGGGCGCGGCGGCGCTCGCGGCACGCGCGAACGTCAGCCCCGCGACGCTCGCCGATCGGGTCGCCAGCCCCGGGGGCACGACGCGCGCCGGGCTCGATGTGCTCGACGCCCACGGCGCGATTTTCGACCTGGTTCAGCGAACGCTCAAGGCAGCCGCCGATCGCGCCGCCGAGCTCGCCGCAGAGGCGCGGAAAGCCTAGCCCGGCTGCCGCTGGAGCGAGGCAACGCGCTCGCGTTCGCGCGGTGGGATCAGCCCCTCGAGCACCTGCCAGAAGCCCGCGACCGCACCCTGGCCCGCCTGCGCATAGGCCGCGGAGAGCTTTTCGCGCAGCGCGTCGAACAGCTGGGCCTCGAGCGCGGCGCCTTCTTCGGTCAGGCGGAGCAGCCGCTGGCGCCGGTCGTTGATGCCGGGGCGCTGCTCGACCAGACCGCGCGCTGACAGCTCGTTGAGCACTCGGCCCAGCGACTGTTTGGTGATCGCGAGAAAGCGCAGCAGTTCGCTCACGCTCAGGTCGGGCTGGCGCGCGATGAAATAGAGCGCGCGGTGATGCGCGCGCCCAAGTCCCCGTTGCGCCAGTCTTTCGTCGATCGAACGTGTCAGGTGGCTATAGCCAAAATAGAGCAGTTCGACGCCGCGGCGGATTTCGGGACCGCGCAGGAAAAGCGGCGAAGCCGCGGTTGCAGGTTGGACAGCCATATTGACGTATCTAGCCGCAGCCCCTAGTCCGGCGCAAGCCGTCACGCGCCGCCCCGCGCAATTCCGACGCGATCAGGTAGAGAGGAAACGCATGTTGTCCGGTGCTCCCCCGCAATTCGTCTTCGAACCCAGCCAACATATGGTGGCGGCGAACGAACGGGCCGAGCAGCTTGTGAATCCGGGCTTCGGCCGCGTCTTCACCGATCATATGGCGCTGGTGCGCTACAGCACCGAAAAGGGCTGGCACGACGCCAAGGTCACGCAGCGGCAACCTGTGTCGATGGATCCCGCGTCCTCGGTGCTTCATTATGCGCAGGAAATTTTCGAGGGGCTCAAGGCCTATCACCGCCCGGGTGGCGGCGCGGCACTCTTCCGCCCCGAGGCGAATGCGCGCCGCTTCAACGCTTCAGCGCGCCGCATGGCGATGCCCGACCTGCCGGAAGAGATTTTCCTCGAATCGGTCCGCGCGCTCGTCCGCACCGAAAAGGCGTGGATTCCCGACAATGAGGATGGCGCGCTCTATCTGCGCCCCTTCATGTTCGCGAGCGAGGTGTTCCTCGGCGTGAAGCCCTCGTCCGAATATCTCTACATGGTGATCGCCTCGTCGGTGGGCGCCTATTTCAAGGGCGGCGCACCCAGCGTCTCGCTGTGGGCGACGCGCGAATACACGCGCGCGGCGCCGGGCGGCACGGGCGCCGCCAAATGCGGCGGCAACTATGCCACCAGCCTGATCGCGCAGGCCGAGGCGACGCGCAACGGTTGCGACCAGGTCGTCTTCCTCGATGCAGTCGAACGCCGCTGGGTCGAGGAACTGGGCGGCATGAACATCTTCTTCGTGTTCGACGACGGCACGATGGTCACTCCGCCGCTGACGGGCACGATCCTTCCGGGCATCACGCGCGATTCGCTGCTGACGCTCGCGCGCGACATGGGGATCACGGTGCGCGAGGAGCCCTATTCGATCGAGCAATGGCGCGCCGACGCAACAAGCGGCCGCCTGACCGAGGCCTTCGCCTGCGGCACCGCTGCGGTGGTGACGCCGATCGGCAGCGTCAGGAGCGCCGAGGGGCAATTCACGATCGGCGGCCAGTCGGCGGGCCCGATCACCCAGCGGCTGCGCGCCGCGCTTGTCGACATCCAGCGTGGCAATGCGCCCGATCCGCATGGCTGGGTCGAGGAAATCGTCTGATCGAAAGGGGTGGGCCGCAATTTGCGGTACCCCCTTCCCACGCGCAATCGCGCCGCTATAAGCGCGGCTCGCATCCTGCTGGGGCGTCGCCAAGTGGTAAGGCACCGGTTTTTGGTACCGGCATTCGCAGGTTCGAATCCTGCCGCCCCAGCCAGTACGACACCCATTGCAGATTCCTGATCCCTCCCGGTCGGCGGATTTAGACATCCAGGCACCGGAGACATCGAATATGACGCAATGCACCACCTCGGAAAGGGTCAGCGAGTAAAGCCCACCCACAATCAGGGAGGCGCTCATGGCTGCATTCAATCCTATGTTCCATATGGACACGGACTACATGTGGCGTTGGTACACCACCGACGCGCAAGGAAATCCGGTATCCATGTCGGCGCGGGAGTTCTTCAGTATTGAAGACGCCCGACGGGATTTTAGCGCGGCTGCAGGCATGCTTCGGCTGATCCAATCGACATAGCCTGAGCTAGATTGTCAAATATAGGAACGGTCGGGCGGCTCCGCCGGGGTCGCCCAAATCATAGGGGGCAATATGTCGCGGGGGACAGTTTCAATTCCCGGGAGACGAGGAGCGCGCAAGTAGCAGCGCCGCCGCAACGCCATCGTTGATGATCTCGTCGGCGCGCGCGACGTCCGGCACTGCCCGGGCGAGTTGAAGGGTACCTACCATAAGGGCGAAGACGGCTGTCGCGCGCCGCTCGGCTGCAGCGGTGCCGGCATCCGGAAACGATGAGGCCAGCGTCGACGCGAAGTCCTGCAGCCCGTCTTCATAGGTTTGTCGCGTCGCCATGGGCTGCCGGGCGACTTCCGGAAGCAGAGCAGCCGAGGGGCATCCGCATGCAGGATCCTCAAGGTGCGCCCGGTTGAGATAGTCTCGGATCACGCCCTCAAGATCGAGGCCGGCCCCCAGTTTCTTCTCGATACGACCCTGCTGGTCCGCGAGCGCGCTTGCGAGCGCCTCGCGAACCAGGTCGTCCTTGGAGTCGAAGTGGACATAGAACGCCCCGTTGGTCAGGCCGGCATCGCCCATGATCCCGGCAATGCCCGCCGCCGACACACCGTCGCGGCGAAAGCGCTTTGAGGCGACGTCGAGAATGTGTCGCCGCGTCGCCTCCTTGTGACCTTTCTCGAAGCGCATCTACTTTCCGTTCTTCGTCTCGCCAGCATGCTCAGGCTGCTGCCGTTTCCAACAGGGTACGCAGGTCGCGGTCAAGCTGCTGGGCCACCGCGTCAACATCGTCGTCGCCGAACTGTCCGAAAACGGAAGCCGGTCGATCATATTCGAAGGCGACGCTGCCATCGACGTCCTCGCGCAGCAGCACGCGGATGGGGGCATAGAGGCCGGCCGAGAGCCGGTGGCGTGTCATCTTGGAGGCGGTCAGCGGGTTCCCGATGTCATACTGGATCGAGCGGCGCTTTTGCCCGGCAATGGCGAGCAAGGCGCCATGGTCGCGCTGCCCGAAGATGGTGAGCGGCGGCGATGCTTCCAGTTCCTTGAGCGCGCGCGTCGCCTCGCCGTAGCGCAGGAGCGTGAAGATGCCGTCGTCGATACGCGGTGCCAGCACCACGAGCTTGGCCTGGACGTCCTCGAATGATTTTGTCGAGGTGATGGTGACATGCTCGACCGTGATGGTCTGGGTTGAATAGGTCATTTGCCGATCCTCTGAGTGATTGTCGTTGCGGGGGAGCGGGCCCCTTCGGGGGCGAAGGGGCCCTTGGCGTCAGATCGCGGCCGGCTGGCGGCCCACGACGTTCTCGATCCGGCGGGCGAGGTCGAGAAGAGCCAGATCAGTGCCCAGGGGCGAGTCAAGCTCAAGACCGAACGGGAGCCCGCCAGCGGACAGGCCGACGGGCAGGCTGATGCCGGAAAGGCCCACGCTGCTGGCCGAGACGGTGTGGTTGGCGAGCGTCAGGTAGCTGACCTCCTGACCACCGATGCGAAGGCTTTCCTGCTCGGCAAGCCGCGGCGCCGTGCAGGGCGTCGTGGGCTGCAGGATCGCGAGCGCGCCCTGATCGACGAAGGCCTTGTTGAGGCGACGCTGGATCTCCGGACGGCTGACATTGAGGGCCGTCTGATAGGCCTCGACCGAGGTTGCGCCGGGGCCGTCCGGCAGCACGATGTGGGACCATGCGCCGTGAAGGACCGGCTTGAGCCCCGCGTAGATCGCGTCGAACGTCGTGGGGATGTTATGGTCGCGCAGGAAGTCGGTGATCGCACCCTGCGTCTCATGGGCGAAGATGCCCCAGGTCGTGGTCTGGATCAGGGCATTGAAATCGTCGCCGAGATCGACCTCGACGACGTCGGCGCCGGCATCCTTCAGCTGCCGGATCACGTCGCGGAAACGACCTTCCACGTCCGCATCCACCAGCTCGAGGAACTGACGCGGCGCGATCGCCAGACGCGCGCCCTTCAGGCCCTCGAGAGCGATCGGCGCTGCGGACGTCTCGCCGGTGACGACATGATCGAGCAGAATGACGTCGCCGACGCTCCGCGCGAAGGCACCCGTCGTGTCGAGCGTGTGGGAGATCGGTGCGACACCGTTGCGCGGCCAGCGCCCCGTCGTCGGCTTGAAGCCCACGACGCCGCAGAAGGAGGCGGGGACGCGGATCGAGCCGACAGTGTCGCCGCCCAGCGAAGCGGGCACGATCGCTGCGGCGACCGACGCGGCCGAGCCGCTCGAGGAGCCGCCGGTGACGCGATTATGATCGTAGGGGTTCTTGCCCTGACCGAAACGCTCGTTGTGGCCGGTGAGGCCATAGGACATCTCGACGAGATTGTTCTTGCCGAAGACGAGCGCCCCCGCCTCCTTGATCGCGCGAACGGCACCGGCGTCTTCCTTCGGCACGAAATGCGAGAGGCTCTCGAGGCCGATGCTCGTCGGAAGGCCGGCCGTGAGATAGCTGTCCTTCACGCCGAGCGGAACACCGAGGAGCGGCGCTGCGGATCCGGCGGAGCGCGCGTTGTCCGCTTCCTTGGCCGCCGAAAGCAGGGCGGTTTCGTCGATGGTGATGAACGCGTTCAGGTCGGCCTGCGACCGGGCGCGGTGGAGGAGCGCCGTCGCATAGCGTTCCGAAGTCACCTCGCCATTGCGGATTGCGGCGGCGGCATCTGCCAGCCCGAGCGACGCGAGATGAGCGTCCTGGGTCGTGGCGGTATCTTTCGAAGTGGCGGTCGTGTCGTTCATTGGTTCCTCACAAGGCGTGTTGTGACCCGGCATCTCCCGACCGCACGGACTGTCGCGGCCTGGTGTCATTACGATCATAATATAGCATTACAATCATAATTCAATATGCCCTGTGTGCCTGTCGTCATAACATTTGGCACAGATCGCGGCGTGGATTAGCGGAGTGCGGGCCTCGTCCGGGGATCACCGACGCGCTGGACCTCGCCCTCAAGACCTCAGGCTGTGACGGCGCCACGGTGCTCCACAAACCCAGGCTCCTCGGCCCGCATGTTGGTGCACAACCTCCAGGCGATGATGTAGCGTGAGAAGTCGTCGAGCACGGTCGACAGATACATCCAGCCCCACCCGATGATCTTGAAATGGGTGAAATCGGTCTGCCACATCTCGTTCGGCCGGGTCGTTTTGGTGTGGAACTGATCGGCGGCCTTGATCACGACATAGGCCGGGCTGGTGATCAGATCATGGGCCTTCAACAGGCGGTAAACGGTGGCCTCCGACACGAAGTAGCGCTTCTCATCGGTGAAGCGCACCGCCAGTTCGCGCGGTGACGACTCGCTGTATTCCAGCGCCATCTCGACAATCTGGTCTTGGATGTCGTCGCCGATGCGGTTCCACACCCGGCTCGGCGCCGAGGGGCGACCCTCCAGCGCCTCGGTCCGCGTTCGAGGAAGCGATCATACCAGCGGTAGAACGTCCGGCGCGGAATGATCCTCAGCAGCGACAATGCGACTGGCGGGCTCCACTCACCTCCGATTGGCGGGTCGAACGGACCTTGGCGCGGCAGTTTTGCGAACCCGCCTTATGAAGGTTGCATGCGGGTTGCTGCGATGATCCGTTGGCCGGGCCGCGTACCCGTAGGCGTGGTTTCGCAAGAGATGCTGACGGCGCACGACTGGCTGCCGACATTGGCCGGCCTGGTGGGCCATTCGGATCGCGTGCCGAAGGATCGCCCGATTGACGGCATCGATGCCTCGGCGTTCATGCTTGGCACGAGCAAGACGACGGGGCGGGACTCATATCTCTTCTTCGGTCCAGACGCCGGTCCGATGTCCGTGAAATGGAAGACCATCAAAGTCGTATTTCGCTACGCCGACAGCTTCGAAACGCCCATCCAGACGCCGTATTGGCCGCGTGTCTACGACCTGACCAACGATCCGCACGAAGATTACAATCTCATGGTCTACAAGATGGATATGGCATGGATGCTGGGCCTGCGGGAAAGGTTTTGACCGATTATCAGAAGAGCGTTGCGGAATACCCCAACATCAAGCCGGGCGAGGATTTCGAAGGCTATTCATCTCTTGGCGCTGCTCAACCCTTAAAGGCTGTCGGACCGGCTCCATGACCAGGATGGCGCGCAAAGCGGAAATGCAAAGAGGGATATTCGGGCGAATGCGAGGCGCGCGGATCGTGCGCAATGCGTTCCGATTGAGGGCCAGCTAGCACCCGATCGTGAATAATGCACGACAGGTCCTGCGGCGTGAGAACGTTTCAGTTCAGTCCACAGCAGCTTGTTTGGCTAAGATAAATTTGATGGTCTTTCCGCGGGAGCGAATTGATCAATCACATTAAATCAATCCTTTAGGCTCCCTGGCTCATGCCTGCCGCCCCAGCTAGCCAGAAAAAACGCGTCAAATCAATGAGATAAGTCTGATCACTCCGCCGCTGGGGACAGGTCTGTGGGACACGATTGTGGGACAGGTTTGGCATCCTGCAGGGCGCCTGGGCCTCCCCGGGGTGTAGCGATATTTTCCCCATCCCGCACCGGAGCCGCAAGGCGGCCTCGGGTGGACCTTAGGTAGGTTTTAACGGGAGTCTCGGGGCGGTTTGCCTTGATACCCAATCGGTGGGACCGCGCATGGCCAAAGACACACATGACGGCTTTCCGAAAACAAGGCTGGTATCGTCAATGACCGATAATGGCGCAAAGCGGAATCGACGAATCTAGCCCGAACCAGACCGGCGCGTCGCCGCGCCGGCCTCAATAGGTGAAGCCGATCTCCAGCCCATAGGTCCGACCTACCTCGCGGCTGGCGAACGAGAAGGGACCGGTTATGACCTTGCGGTAGAGGCGACCGCTGTCGTGGAAGGCATTGTTGACGAAGGCCGCGATCCGGTAGCGGCTGCGCGTCCCGATTTTCCCTTCATAGCCAATGGACGCGTCGAAGGTGCCATAGGCATCGATGAAGTCGCGGTTTAGCCCGAGGGTGTCCTTGACGACCGCGGTGGCGAAACGATCGGTCCATTTATAGTTTGCGCTCATCTGAACCTCGCCGTCGCCCGCGGGAATGGTGGCGTCGGCCCCGACGCTCACTGACCACTCGGGCGCGTAGCGGAGGTTGCGTTGGTCACGGATATCGACGCCGTTCTGGAGGAATTGATCATATTTGCCGTCGAGATAGCCGACCGCGCTCCGCAAGGTCAGCCAGTCGATCGGCACGAGCTGGAGTTCGGCCTCGATCCCCTTGATTGTCGCCTTCCCCGCATTCTCAACCAACGTCTGCGTCACCGCGGGATTGATGGGCGAGGAGGTGATCACCTCTTCCTGCTTGTTCTTGTAGCGCGCATAGAAACCCGTGAGGTTGAACCGGGCGCGTCGATCGAGAAAGGTCGTGCGGACGCCTGCCTCATAGCTGTCGACGGTCTCGGGCTCATAGGGGCCGATCGCGGTGATCACCGTGGCCCTGCTGTTCCAGCCGCCCGAGCGATAGCCGCGCGACCAGCCGCCATAGACCATGATGTCGGGCGTGAAGTGATAGTCGAGGATGATGCGCGGCGTGAACTTCTTGAACGTGACGTCGGGATCTCGGCAACTGTCGAACGCCGGAATATCGGCGAGCGATGGGTCGGGGCATTGAGCGGTCACTGTCCCCGTCGCGGGATTGCGGAATACGATGTAGAATTTCTTCTTCTCGATTGTGTAGCGGCCACCGACCGTCAGGCGGAGATCGGGAACGATCTCCAAATAACCCTCGGCATAGGCGGCATAGGCATCGAGCGTCTGGCCAGCGCTGAAATTCTGCGACGCAGTGCCGTTGACGAAGGCGAGCTGCTGGAGAAGGTCGAACTCCGAGCGCATGTAATAAAGACCCGCCACGAAATCGAACGCCCCGCCGAAGCTGCTGATCGCCCGAAACTCCTGGCTAAACTGGTTGGCCTTCTGGTCGCGGATCGAAACGAAGATCGGTACGCCGGGGAGGAAATTGGCGCCGCCGGTATTTTCAGCATTGAGATTGTCCTTCTGCTTGACGTAGCCGGTAATCGATTCGACCGAGATGTTGTCGAACTCGTATTTGAGGTTGAGCACCACCGCGGTGCTCTCGAGCTTTGCGCTGAACGGATAGTCGTTGAGCGCGAGCTCGTACCCGCTGTCGACGATCGTCTGGAACTGGGTCCCGTAGCAGGCGCGAAAGGCAGTGCAGAAGAGCTGGTTGTTCGCACCCAGCCCCGGCCCTGCGGACAGCGGCGCCAGGGAGGGATAGATCGAATCATCGTCGATATGGTCGACGCTCAACACCGCATCGAACTTGTCATCGAGCTTCACGCGCAGCGCACCGAACAGCGAGATGCGATCGATGCCGTCCTCGTGCTTGCCCGTGGTCGCCGATCGGGTGAAGCTGTCGGACCGCTCGACATATCCGCCTAGCTTGAGACCGGCCGTCCCTTCGACCAGGGGCACGTTGACGATGCCCTTCAGCTCGCGCAGGTCGTAGCTGCCGATCGTGCCCTGCACCTTGGCGCCCCAATCGAGCGTAGGCTTGGTGCGCTTGATGTTGATAACGCCGCCGATCGTGTTGCGTCCGAACAACGTACCCTGCGGGCCGCGCAGCACCTCGATCGTCTCGATATCGAACGTGTCGGTCATTGCCCCGGTGTTGGAGGCCAGAAAGACGCCGTCGACAGCGACGGCCACCGCCGGCTCGAAGGCGCGGTCGAGATCGCCGAAGCTGACGCCGCGGATCGAGGCCGACATGCCGCCGCCGGTGAAGGGGTGCCGCCCGAGCTCGACGTTGGGCATGTAGCGTTCGACCGCGTCGATGTTCGCCAACTGCGCCCTTTCGATAAGGTCAGCATCCATCGCGGCGACCGCTACGGGCACGTCCTGGAGCGACTCGGCGCGCTGGCGGGCGGTCACGATGATGTCCGCGACGCCGACGTCCGTGGTCTGTGGTTGGGGCGCTTCGGCGCCGGGTGTGGAATCGGCGGTTTGCGCATAGGCCGGAGCGGCGAGGCAAATGAGCGCGCTGCCGACGAGCAATCTGGGT
Source organism: Sphingobium sp. FW306-1B-F04DB (assembly GCF_058781925.1). NCBI lineage: Bacteria > Pseudomonadati > Pseudomonadota > Alphaproteobacteria > Sphingomonadales > Sphingobiaceae > Sphingobium > Sphingobium sp. FW306-1B-F04DB. Next base: position 100,756 of record NZ_JBYSXE010000003.1, read on the forward strand.
TTCATGACATCCCTCCCTTTTTCATTGTCGTGGCTGGCCGGTTGTCCCCCCGAGCCCGGGCACCGGCATTGTCGCGGAATGACGCAACGCAAATGACATCATCAGCGCGACGACGGGCGCGACGGCGCCGCCGATCAGCGCGAGTGCGAGCGAAAGGGGGTGCGCTGCGCCCGTCGCGGCGAACGCGTCGCTGGCGAGTCCCACCAGCAACGGTCCAAGTCCGGTGCCAAGTAGCGCCGCCACCAATCCGCTGAGGGCGATCGCCTGAGCACGCAGCGGCCCGGGCGCGGTCAATTGGAAGGGAATCGATCCCATGCTGACCACCGCGCTGGTGAAGAACACCGCGAGCCCCGCGAGCGTGAGCATCGCCCACAGCGCGGGAACGAGCGGGGCGAGCGCCGCGGGCACCGCCAGCAATACCGCGCCCAATCGCATCTGCTCGAGCGTGCGCGTCAGCATGGCGCCGTTCGCAGCGCGTGCGACGATCCAGCCCGCGGCGATTGTCCCCAAGCAGCCCGCGACGAGATAGATCGGTCCGAAGGTCGCTCCCATCGCCGCCTCGCCGATCGGAAAACGCCGCAGGATCGCGGTCGGCATCCACGCGATGTGCGCATTGAGGATCGTCACGATGAGCGCGATCCCGATGACGTAGACCATGCAAAAGCGCCAGTTGCCGAGCATGAAGGCGGCAAGATCGCGCAGCGATCCGCTCCCGGTATTTGCCGCGGCTCCCGCGCGCGGCTCGCGCAGCACCGCCGCCACGATCAGCGCCAGCAAAAGCCCGGGCAAGCCGAGCAGGAGAAACAGCAGCTGCCACCGCTCGACCCCGAAGGGGAGCGCGCAATCCGCCATCGCCGCATAGAGCGCCCCGCCGCCCGTCAGCGCGAGCCCGCCGCCCACGAATGGCGCCAGCATGAAGATCGCCGTTCCCTGTGCCAGCCCCTTGCGATCGTGCAAATCCGCCATCAGCGTCAGCGCCGAGGGGGGCAGCCCGGCTTCGCCCACGGCCAGTCCAATCCGCGCGAGCAGCAGGTGCCAGAATGCCGCTGCGAGCCCGCACGCCATCGTCATCACGCTCCAAAAGGCTACGCACCAGGCGACAATGCGAGGCCGGTTGCCGCGATCGGCCAGCCGCGCGAGCGGCAGCGATGCGGCAACGTAGAAGAGCGAGAAGCTCACGCCCTGGAGCAACCCGATCGCGCTGTCGCTGAGTTCGAGCGAGGCCTTGATCGGCGTGACCAGCAGGCTCATTACCTGACGATCGATGTAGGACAGCGTGAAACAGAGCGACAGCAACGCCGTCGCCACCCAAGCCGATGCGACACGCGTCCGCGGCACCACGGCTGGAGAATCCGCGAGCATGCTCACCGATCTTTCCAAATGGCGAGCGCGTCGAGCGCCTCGACCTGATCGCCGCGTACCAGGAGCGGATTCACCTCAAGTGCGACGAGATCGGGGCCAAGCGCCAGCGCGGCATCGCCGATCATTCGGATGGCCGTTGCAATGGCGCCGAGATCCGCCGCGGGCGCACCCCGATAGCCGTCCAGGATGCGGCGACCGCGCAACTCGTCGAGCATCGCACGCGCTTCGGTATCATCGATCGGCAACAGGCGAAGGCTCGTATCCGCCAGGGCCTCGATCCATACACCGCCGAGACCGGCGACGATCACCGGGCCCCAGCTCGACTGCGCGGTTCCCACGAACAGCTCGATCCCGCGCGACCGCATGGGCATCAGCAGGCAGCCGTCGAGCTCCGCCTCGGGGTACGCCGCCTGGGCGGCAGCGATAATCTCGGCAAATGTCGCTCGGATCTTGGGCTCGCTGTCGAGGTTCAGCCTGACGCCCCCGATGTCGCTCTTATGCTGGATGGCGGACGAGGCGATCTTGAGCACGACGGGACCGCCCATAGCCCGCCATGCCGTGACCGCCTCGTCCGCAGTCCGGGCGAGCGTAAGGAGAGGTATCCGCACGCCCCGACTTTGCAGAAAAGTGAGTGCTTCATATTCCGAGATTGGCCGTGGGAGCGCGGCTGCTGGCGGGCCGGTGCCGGTGCCGCGCCGGGTATCGGCGGCGCGCCGATCTGACCAGCGTTGCGCCGAGGCGAAGGCCTTGACGGCGAGATCGAGCCCCCCGGTGACGGCCGGTATGCTCAGCTCGGCCATCAGGGCATGTGAGAAATCGCTCACCGGACGGATCGCCTGGTTGATCAGGAAGCCGGGGGTCGCCGATGCCGAGAGGCCCGCGCCGATGCAGCCGAGCGCCTCACGGTTGACAAGATCCGCCGCCTCGCGCGGCAGGTCATAGACGCAGGCGGTCATGCCGATCGCCGGATCGGCGGCCAGGAGCTTCAAGATGCGCTCGAACAGCGCCGGATCGCGGACCGCGGCGCCCGTCACGTCAAGCGGGTTGAAGATCGCGCCATAGTCGGCGATCACGTCCTCCAGCGCCGCGCGCGTGTGATCGGCGAAGGGGGGTAATGCCAAGCCCGCCTCCTCGGCGGCATCGGCGATGATCTCACACGCGCCGCCCGAGATCGAGACGATCGCGAGGCCGCCTGTCACGGGACCGCTGTGCGCGAGCACGCCGGCCGTGGTCACCAACTCCTCGATCGAGGACACGCGGATGATGTTGTCCTGCGCACAGACCGCGTCGAAGATGCGATCATCGCCCGTGACCGACCCGGTATGCGCCTGGGCGAGCTGGCTGGCGAGTTCGGTGCGCCCGACCTTGAGCGCGATCAGCGGATTCCCGGCCGCAGCCGCCTTGCGCGCGGCGGCGCGAAATGCCGCTGGGTCCTTGATCGTCTCGGCGAAGACCGCGATCACGCGCGTGGTGCCGTCGTCCACGAGATAGTCGATCACGCGTGCGGTATCGAGATCGGCTTCGTTGCCAGTCGCGATCGCGTAGCTGAGGCCGATGCCCTGCTGCTGGGCGAAGCCGGCAATGACATTGGTGGTCGCTCCGCTTTGCGAGACGATGGCGAGATGGCCGGTCAGATATTCGCTGCCCACCGGGAAGGGCGAGACGGGGGTCTTTTGCGCGTAGTTGATGAAGCCGAGGCTGTTGGGCCCCACCAGCGTGACCCCTTTCTCTCGGGCATAGGCGAGCAACCCTTCCTGCTTCGCCGCTCCACCGGCGCCGGTCTCGGCATAGCCCGAAGAGAGGATCAGTGCGTTGCGAATGCCCGCTTCCGCGACGTCCTCGATCGCCTCGCGCACCGCGTCCGTGGGCACGAACACATAGGCGACATCGGGGATACCGGGCAGGTCGCGGCAAGATGTCACGGCATCGCGGCCGTGCGCGGGCACGCCCCGCTTGTTGACCAGCCAGACCTCTCCGTCATAGCCCATCGCGTCGAAATTGGCATGGATGAGCTGCGACCACGCCGATTTGTCGGTCGCACCTACCAGCACGATCGAGCGCGGTTTGAACAGCGTGTCGAGGCTCCCGCTCAACGCGCGCTCCATTGAGGCGCGCGCGTCTCGACAAAGGCACGCGGACCTTCCTTGAAATCTTCGGTCTGCATAAGCCGCCCGACCGCCGCGTGCATGGCCGCAATCGATTCCGTCTCGGGCGTCTCATGCGCGGAACGGGCGATCTTCAGGCTCTCGCGAACCGAGAGCGGCGCGTTGGCGGCGATCTTGCGGGCGTAGTCGAGCGCGACCTTTAGCACCTGATCGTCGCGTACGACGGCGTTGACGAGGCCGAGCGAATAGGCGCGGGCAGCGTCGATGGGCTCTCCGACCGCGATGATCTCGAGCGCTATGGCGCGCGGGATCTGGCGCGGCAGGCGATAGATACCGCCGGCCCCCGCTATGAGTCCGCGCCTGACCTCGGGCAGGCCGAGCACGGTATTCTCGCCGACAACGCGCAGATCGCAGGCAAGCGAGAATTCCAGGCCGCCGCCCAGCGCGCTGCCGCGTACCGCCGCGATCCACGGCTTGTCGCGCTTCGATTCGACGAAGCCGCCGAAACCGCCGTCGGGCGTGCTGAGCTCCGCCGCGCGGCCGGCCGAGACCTCGGCGAGGTCGGCGCCCGCGCAAAAAGTGGGGCCTCCGCTCGACGTCAGTACGACCACCCAGACCGACGGGTCCGCCTCGGTATCCTTGACGATTGCGTCGAGCCGCCGCGCGACCGCGCCATTGACCGCGTGGCGCTTTTCGGGACGGTTCAGCGTGACGATCGCGACATGGTCTTCGACGCGTTCGAGGAGGACAACATCGGCATCATCGGACATAGGTTGGCTCCGAAGCTGAATTGATGATTTCAAGGCTCACCCAGGCACAAACAGTCCCCCGCAATCAGCGGCAGCTGCGAATTTGATGGAAGATAATGGTCAGCGATGGGACGAATTACCGTCCGGCGTCGGATCAGCCTTCTAAGATCGTCATGGCTCAGCTCTCCCGATCATTATTATCTCTGCTTTCCGTCCTGCGGTGCAGCCATTGTTGTTCGATGAAGCTAAAGTCGTCCGGTATCTCTTGTCTAATACGGATCGGAGCGTTCTTGATAAGAATCCGCTATCAAGCGGCTGCGCGCAGAGATTTGGTCGCAAAGGTCCATAGCGCCGCCACTGCAGGCCGGCGGTCGCCGACACGGCGAATCAGATTGAGGTTGAACGCCAGCGCGGGTTCGTCGAGCGGCACAACCGAGAAATTCTCGGGCATATGTTGCACGCTGCCCTGCCATTCGCCGACCAGCGCTGGAATGCCCGTGCGCTCCGCAAAATGCACCATCGCGGGGAGGCCCGATTCCGGCAGGTACGTCACGATGATGCCCGCGGCCTCGAGGATGGGTGCAATCGAATCGTGAAAGGGGGGATTCACGTTGCGGCGAAAGATGGCGACCTGTTTTCCTGCAAATGCAGCCAGAGGTACCGGCCGGGGCATGGTCCTAACACGTTCGCCGTCCACGAGTAGCGCCAGTTTATAGCGCGCCAGCACCAGCGCCTCGCTGTGCGGGTCGACATGGGGCCCGACGGTGAAGGCCATGTCGATCTCGCCATCGCCGAGGCGCCTGAGAAGCTCGATCGACCAGGCATTGGTGATCTCGATCTCGAATTTCGGGTGGTGCGCGAGGAAATCCTCCACAAGCGCCGCACGCACCGGCATCTCGACCGAAAAATCGGGCGCGCCGAGATTGAGCAGGACGGCCGCCTGGTCGCGGATGCGTCGCGCGGCGGCCGCCGCACGCTCCGCGGCGATCAGGCAATCCTGCGCGGCCGGCAGGAACGCTTCGGCTTCGGGGGAGGCGATGACCGCGCGATTGCGGTTGCGGTCGAAGAGCTGGAAGCCGAGCTGCTCTTCCAGCCGGCGGATCTGGACCGAAAGCCATGGCTGCGCGATCCTCAGCCGCTCCGCGGCGCGGGTGAAGGAGCGTTCCTGGGCAACCGTGACGAAGCACCGGACCAGCCGGATATCGAGCTCGTTCATGCGCCTCTCCCGCGACGGCGCGATACGTGCCGCGCCGCCGCTGTTATTAATACCAGCCAGTCATGATCGTTGCCAGACGACCTTGTCCTCCCTGCGAACTGCGCGTCCGGTCGTGCCCACCGGCTGGGCCTGATCGGACATCAGAAATGCAAGCGTGGCCTCATCCTCGCGCGGCACATGTGCAAGAAACCGGGCGCCATCGGACGTGCGCGCGATCACCGTGCCGTGCCGTGGCTCGCCGCTGCGGTCGAACGGGATCGTGAAGGTTTCGATGACACCCTCGCCCTCATAGTCCTCGAGCAGCTCGGGGACCGCGCCGCGCCGTCGATCGGCTTCCGCCTGGACGTCGTAGTCCTGCGGAAAGGCGCCGGCCGGCACAGGCCGGCGGGTCAGGACGAGCGAGTGGCTGTGGGTCGCATAGCCGCCATTGGCCACGATCAGGCCGTGCTCACCGTTTCCGCGCAGTTTATCCACCATTTGCGCGGCGGCGTGCATCATGCAGTTGCCAATCGGACCACCGCCAAAGGTTAGCCCGCCATAGACGCTCGCAGGCGCGTTGAGCGGCCAGCCCAGCACCCTGCGCGCCATTTTCGGCACGCAGGGGAAGCACGAATAAAGCTCGACATGATCGATGTCGCCGGGCTCGAGGCCGTTTCGCTCGAGCGCGGCGGTCACCGTCGTCTCCAGGCTGGCGGAGCGGGCATAGCTGTCGCGCCTCAGGAAATCCTCGTCCTCATGCGCGGCGGCACCGGGGCCGATATAAACGATCTGTTCCTCGGCCACACCCAGTTCGCGCGCCATCGCAAGGCTCGCGATGATGACGGCTGCACCCATGTTGACCGACGCGTTTGCCACCATCAGCTTGGTGTAAGGAAAGCTCACCATGCGGTTGTCGGCGGTGACATCGGCTATCGCTTCGGGTGTCATAGGGCGGCGCAGCCATGCATTGGGATTCGCGGCCGCCACTGCCGAGAAGCCCGCCCAAATCTGCGCGCTTTCGCGCTGGCCGTCCGCAAGGCTCTGCCCCCATGCCGCGCGCGTGGCATTCTCGTAGAGCGGATACACGTCGATGGGCGTCAGCAGCCCATATTTCCGGGCTAGCGGCCGCGCCGCCTCTTCGGCAACCTCCGCCACCGAGCTCTTTGGTGGAGTCCGCCCGGCGGCGATGTCGGCCTGCGCGCGCTTGGCGGCGGTACGAAGCGCCTCCGCGCCCACCGCCGCGGCGAGCTGGATCTCGCCACGGCCGATCAGGTTGGCGGCATCGTTGATGAGCTGGAGTGGCCCGTCGCCACTCGCCTCGAAGGTCTTCACGGCCTGGAACGGCCGTTTCGGCAGTCGTGCCGCGAGATGCTCGTGCGGCGCGGGATTGGGGAAAGAAATCTGATCCTCGACGCCAAGCCAATCCAACCGGTCCAGCACCGCCACGCCGAGTTCGCGCTCGGCCTCGCGCAGCGCAGCGAACATCAGTTCGATTGAATCCAGCCCCTCAACCTCGATCTCCGGCCGATCGCAAATTTCGCCCACTGCGATCACGACCGGGATGCGGTGCGTTTCATCCCGTTCCAGCACAAATCGACTCCTTGGCCTTGGCTGACTTTCCTCGGTGTGGGCAACTGGGCGATCACCCGCTCCGATGCGGACAGCTCTTCTGAAAGCTGGCATGCTATGGCATCAAGTCGCTCGTCGCTCCTAGCTTTTTGACGAGGGGGATAGCTAGCACTTCTCTCAGGGTGCGGCTTTTGAGGCTGGGATTCTGCGCGAGCGCACCATACAGCACACGACTTCCACATTGTTCGCCGAACCGCCGCTCCTCGATCCTTGCGGCTGCCGGGAGGACGGGATGAACTATCATTCGGTTGCCGAGGCCCGGGCGATGCCGGGCCTGCGCCTCGTCCTGAGCGCCGGTGTGCCGGGACCTTGGGGCGAAGCGGCTAAGGCCATGCTCGGGGCACGCAAGGTGCCGTTTGTGCCCGTGGCGCAGAAACCTATGGCTGCCAACGCCGAACTCCGGGACTGGACGGGCTGTCGCAACGCGCCCACGGCGGTCTATGACGACGAACCGCCGTTGACCGGATGGTTCGATATCCTGATGCTGGCCGAGCGGTTGGGGACGGGAGCGTCGCTGCTGCCGGTGCATTCCGCCGAGCGCGCCTTATGCCTCGGCTTCATTATGGAAATCTGCGGCGAGGACGGCTTTGGATGGAATCGCCGGCTCAACATGCTCGAGGCCATTTGGGGGCCGGAGGCGCCGGCCGATGTCGAGCCACACCAGCGCGAATACCTGCGACAATATGGCCTTTCGCGCGAAGCGGCGGCCCGTGCGCCGCGAAGGGCGGCGGACATCTTGCGGGCGCTGGCAGCGCAGCTCCTGGACCAGCGGGGGCGGGGTTCAGAGTATCTGGTGGGCGACCGCCTGAGCGCCGCGGACCTATACTGGGCGTGCTTCTCCCAATTGGTCGGGCCGCTGCCGAGGGATGTCAATCCGATCCCGGATTACGTCTCATCGCTCTATTCGGCGATGCCCAAGGCGATCGCAGCGGCGCTCCACCCGATCCTGTTCGAGCATCGCGACCGCATCTACGAGCGCCATATCGGCCTGCCGCTGGACTATTGAGATGATCGACCTGCTCTATTTCCCCACGCCCAATACCTGGAAAGTCAGCATCATGCTGGAGGAGTGCGCTCTCCCCTATCGCGTGAGGATCATCGACATCACCAGGGATGAGCAATTCGCTCCCGACTTTCTCGCAGTCAGTCCCAACAGCCGCGTGCCCGCCATCATCGACCATGACGCTCCCGAAGGATCGCGGACGGTGTTCGAGTCCGGCGCAATCCTGATCTATCTCGCCGAAAAGACGGGACGGTTCCTGGCCGCCGAGGGTCCCCAACGGACACAAGCGATGGAATGGCTGTTCTGGCAGGTGGGCGGTCTTGGACCGATGGCCGGACAAGCACATCACTTTCGCCGTTACGCGGCGGATGGCAACGCCTATGCGGTCGAGCGCTATACCAACGAATGCACGCGATTATACGGCGTGCTCGACCGGCAGCTTGCGGGGCGCGACTGGATCTCGGGAGACTATGGCATCGCCGACATGGCGTGCTGGGGCTGGACGTGGTTCCATCGACTTCATGGCCAGACGCTCGAAGATTTTGTGAACGTCAGACGCTGGTTTCTCGCAATGTCCGAACGCCCGGCGGTGCGCCGAGCCAGGCAAGTCGGGCTCGAGGCGGTGCAGCCGGAGACACGGGAAATGCTGCAAGGCCCCTGGTACGCGCAGGCAGATGACTTCGCGAAGAACGAGACACGCGTGCGATAGCCCGCGCCTCTGCCTTGCTGGGAGGCATCAAGGAGCTGGCGCGGCAATCGCGATCCAGCCATCCGAGACCAGGTTCAGCATCGAGCCTGTGATCTCCGGGCCCAGCGGGCTGGTCAGGGCTCGTTGCAATGCCAAGCCATCGGCGAGCGCGATCAGAACCAAAGCGAGTTCGTCCACCGGCGCTGGGGGTTGCCGGCCGACTTTTTCGAAGCGCAACGCGATGAGCTCGGCGAGCGCTTCGCGATATCGTTGGAAATAGTCCGAATATTTCGGTCTGAAGCGTGCATTGCGCTTGGCGTGGAGCTGGAGCTCGATATTGAGACCGGCCCATTCGGGTTCCCTGTTGCGGATCGCGCTCCAGCGCCCCAGCGCCGCGCTCAGCTCATCCGCGCTCGCCGCTTGATCGATGATCGCACGCAGATCCGCGATATATTGCGCATGATGCCGCGCTAGGATCTCCAGCAGGATCGATTCCTTGCTATCGAAATTCGAGTAGAAGGCGCCCTTGGAAAACCCCGCATCCTCGGCGACCCGATCGACCGAAGTGCCGTCATAGCCGTCCCGGGCGAAGCAGCGCCGGGCCGACTCGAGCAATCGCTCGCGCGTCACTTCCTGGCTTTCCTTGCGGGTCGGTCGTTTCAACGTCTGCATCCCTTGGGCAGCCTTGGTGCACAACTCGGCGCGCGGCAAGGGGGAAAACTTAACTCGGATACCGGACGGTATTTACACGCCAGATACCGGCTGGTATCCGATATGCGTTCAATCTGACAAAGCGGCGAGAGGAAGCGAAGCATGGATCTGGTCCAGACCTATGGCGACATTGCGGAAACGCTGCTCGACTATGTGGAGAACGATCGGACCGACCAGGTCGAGGATCTGCTCAGGGTTCCTGCCCAGACCTATCTCGATGCTGATCGCTTCGATCGCGAGATGGCGCTGATCTTCAAGCGCCTCCCGCTCATGCTGGCGCTCTCCATCGAGCTGCCAAAGGCCAGCGACTACAAGGCTATGGACGTGCTGGGCCTGCCGGTGCTGATCACGCGGGGCAAGGATGGAACGGCGCACGCCTTCCTCAATGTCTGTTCGCACCGTGCTGCACAGGTCGCGCGGGAAGGCAAGGGGAATTGCAGCCGTTTCTCCTGCCCCTACCATGGCTGGACCTATGCCGCCGACGGACGATTGATCGGTGTGGCGGATCCGAGCAAGTTCGGCTCCGTGGATCGAGCGGCCTATGGTCTGACCGCGCTTCCCTGCGAGGAGCGGGCAGGCATGATCTTCGTCATCCTCACCCCCGGACTTTCGATCGACGTTGCTGCCTTCCTCGGCGGCATGCTTGACGATCTGGCCGCGCTCGAACTCGACAAGTGGCATTTTCTGAACACCCGCGACATCTTCGGCGCCAACTGGAAAGTAACCTTCGACGGATATATCGAGGGGTATCATTTCGCGGCCGCGCATCCCAAGACGGTCTTGCCGCGAACCTATTCCAATGTCGCGAAATACGATTTCTTTGGCCCGCACATGCGGCTGGCGTTTCCACAGGTCCGGATCGGCGAACTTCGCGACATTGCGCGCGACGAATGGGGCCGGTGCGAGAATCAGGGATATGATTTCACGCGCACGCTCTTTCCCAACGTCTCGATCTTCCTGGCTCCCGAAATGGGCCAGATCGCGCAACTTCTGCCAGGTCCCGGCCCCGCCGAGAATCGAACCATCCTCAACTATATCTGCCGCGAGGCGCCCGCCGATGAAGCCGCCCGCGCCCATGTCGAGGAGATGTGCCGCTTCTTCGGGGACGTCACCTATGAGGAGGACTATCTGCTCGGGCTCAAGGTGCAGAAAGGTCTGGAATCGGGCGCGCACGATTGCGTTACCTTCGGCCGCAACGAAGTCGGCAACCAGCAATTCCACCGCTGGCTCGACCGCTATCTCGCGGAGGATCAGCCGGCCGATAATGCTCTTGGGTGAATTACCGTTGCAAGATTGGCAGATTCAATGAAGCTCGGCGGTCACTGATTCAGCATGGCAGCGCCAACGCTGATGGCGCGGACGTCTCGTGGACGCCCCAACCCGGATGAAGGCCCGCCACGCGGAAACCCTTGACACCCCGGGCAATAACCGAGACCTCGCCGGAGCAAAACGCCTCAAGGCATGAACGAACTTCCGTGTGTGGACGCCCCGACGAAAAGCAAGAGGTTTTTGAAGGGTAATTGCGCAGGTTCTGGTGCTGCCGTGTGTCCGGCCTCACATGATTAGCGGCGCAGGCGGCGGGCGCACGCGAAGATCTGGCCCAGATGCCGATAAGGGCCATTAAGGCGGAATAGCCCGTGAATAGCGTCAGCAGGGGTCCCGATGGCACCGAGCGAATCTTCCGCTGACAGCACTGTCTAATGAGGACGCAAAGACGACCTTATCTCCCACCCCTTGACCAGCCAGAAGGCGGCGAAGACAAAGACGCCAGAAACCTCCACGATCAGTGTCGCATAGCCATTCTGCCCCTGGCGCAGAACGACTTCCAGGACAAAGATCGTAGCCGGCGTCGCCAGCATGAGTATGCCAAAGGCAAGATATATTCGTCCAAAGACCTCGCGACGTTTCGGGTCCTTCAGTATCCAAAGCGTGTCACGGGCACGAAATACGCAAACATATGCGATCATGACGAAAAATATTGCAGCGCATATACAATGCAGCTTCGCGGCTATTGTGGTCGACTGGCTGTAGTCCGGCCAGTCCATGGGCAAGAGCGCGATAAGGACTGCCGCGATGCCCGCCACATTCAATGCAAGATCTTCGGGAACTGTGTGGCCCCGATAGAACAGCAAGAAGGCGCCGATCGTGCAGAGCATTCCGACAAACATGTCGCGCATCGTACCCGCGCCATATTGACCGGGGTGAGCTGGAGAAAAATGATAATAGGCGCTGAGCGACCCCTGAATGTGGTCCAATCCCGCACCGATCACCAGCACAATGGGAAAGATGAGTCCAAGGACGCCAATACCGTTGCGCAGGATTATATAACTAGTTGAGACGCTTAGCGGGTCACTCAGCTCGGCAGAGGCCTGCCTGTTGGCCATTTCGGGCTGCTCGAGCTGCGACGGTTCGGGAAAGGCCGAGCCCATGCTAGTTTGCCGCAGTTTGAGAAGCCCCGTGCGGCGCCGAGACCGCAGTTTCAGCTTCTTCCCAGTCTTCCATCAGCTTGTAGACCATGGCCTTTCCGCCCATAGCGCGGTCTTCGCTTCCGCGAAGCCGCCGGTTCCTCATTTCAAGTTTACAAGATCGTGCCTTTGGCGCGCAAGGATATCGACGGTGAGAATGGGTGTAAGCCGTTCTGTGGTCGAGGCTGCAGCCGCCATCAGTATAGGTGTCAGCGCGCACACCCCGGGGCAGTTCAATTGATTTCAAGCGGTGGCGGTCTACCCAACACGAGCGCCGCGCCGAGCATCGTCAAGGAGTCGTCCTGTCCGTTTACGCTTCGGCAAGCACGAATGACTAAGAAGAAAATGGGGATCAGACTTGGCGGAAGCGTGCAATGGGCAGAATGCGTTTCTTGCAGGGCGCGCGCGCGACAGCGAGCTGGGGGGCGGATAAGCGCGGCAATGTCGACGAAGCGCTGCTTCTGCTGCGCACCTTCGAGGAAATGAGCCAGGGCTGGTTCTGGTCCACCGATCATGCCGGCCGCCTGACCTATTTGACCGACAGTATGTCTGCGACACTGGGCGGCGATCCCGGCGATATCATCGGATCGGCGTTCACCGATCATTTCGTCCACGCCGATGACGGCGCGGGCGGCGGGCGCACGCTTGCCTTCACCATGACCAGGCGCTCGGGCTTCGACAAGCTGATGCTGCGCGCGGCCAATGCGAAGATCGATCGTTGGTGGATGGTCTCCGGCTCCCCGCAATTTGACAAGGCGGGTGACTTCGCCGGCTACAGGGGCTCCGCGGTCGACGTCACCGAGCAGCGCCGCTCCTCGGAGCAGGCGTCGCAGCTTGCCCTGTATGACTCTCTGACCGGCCTGCCCAACCGGCTGTGCATGTCAAAGGCGCTGGAAACGAGCCTGCTTGCGCTCGATCAGCTCAGGCAGCCCTGCGCCGTCCTCCTCATCGATCTCGATCGCTTCAAGCAGGTCAACGACACGCTCGGCCATCCCGCGGGCGACGCGCTCCTGAAGCAGGTCAGCGAACGGCTGCTCAGGATCATCGGCGACACGAAAAAGGTCTTCCGCCTCGGCGGCGACGAGTTCCAGATCATCCTCCCCGACAGCGCTCATCGCGGCTATCTCGGCGATCTGGCGACCGAGATCATCGCCAGCCTCTCGCAACCTTATTCTGTGCAAGGCAGCCGCTGCATCATCGGTGCGTCGATCGGCGTCGCGGTCGCCCCGGTGGACGGCAGCTCAAGCGAGGAGTTGATCCGCAATGTCGATCTCGCGCTCTATGCCGCAAAATCCGGGGGGCGCGGCCGTTTCCGCTTCTTCTCAAGCGATCTGCTGCAGGCGGCCGAGGACAAGCGCCTGCTCGAAGAGGATCTGCGCGATGCGCTCGCCAGAGGCGAGATCAAGCTGTTCTACCAGCCTATCGTCAACGCCGGGAACAACTGCGTCACCGGCGTCGAGGCGCTGATCCGCTGGCACCATCCCGAACGCGGCCTGATCTCGCCCGCCTTGTTCATCCCGATCGCCGAGGAAGCGAACCTGATCGAACCCTTGGGCGAATGGGTTCTGCGCAAGGCGTGCGAGGATGCCGCCCAATGGCCCGGCGAGTTACGCGTCGCGGTCAACGTCTCGCCGCTCCAGTTCACCAATGAATCGCTGCCCAAGATCGTCCTGTCGGCGCTCGCTACATCCGGCCTACCCGCCCATCGGCTCGAGCTCGAATTGACCGAGGGCGTTTTCCTGAGCGAATCCGCCGAAACAGACGACATGTTCGCCACGTTGAAGAATATCGGGGTCCGCCTCGCGCTCGATGATTTCGGCACCGGCTATTCCTCGCTCGGCTATCTGAAGACGGCGCCGTTCGACAAGATCAAGATCGACCAGAGTTTCGTCCGCGGAGTAACCGCGCCGGGATCGCGCAACGGCGCGATCATCGCGGCCATCGTGGCGCTGGCCGAGGCACTCGACATGGAGACGACTGCCGAAGGCATTGAATCGCTCGACCAGCTCGATCTGATCCGCCAGCTCCGCGTCAGTCACGTCCAGGGCTATGTCTATAGCAAGGCGATCGACAGCGACGAGCTGACCGGGCGACTGGAAAGCGGCGCGTGGACCATCCCGCCGTCCGGCCCCGCGAAACAACGCAGCGATCGGCAATCCTTGTATCGCAAGGCCGGCGCGATCCTCCGCAATTATTATTACCCGGTCCTGATCCGCAATCTCTCCGAAACCGGGGCGCTGATCGAGGGGTTGATAGATGTCCCGCTGGGTACCGAACTCGTCCTCGATTTCGGGGACGGCCAGCTCGCCGTGGCCACGGTCCGCCGCCTTCACAAGCGGCAGCTTGGTATTGCATTCGGCCTGCCGATGGTGAGCGACGGTAATGGCGGCCTGTGCACAAGCCACCGTGCCTCTCCCTACATGCTGGGTATCGTCGGCCTCTCCGCCGCGGGCCATGCCCGCGCCACGCAATTGTGGAGCGAGGCGGACGCGCCGACGATCGAACAACTCATGGGCAAATTGGGACTGGGACTCGTCGCGCCACCGCTGCCTCCACCCGTAATTCCGGGCATCGGCGTCCTGGGCCCGGGTCAAGGTGCAGGGGCTGCCGGCGGCGGGCCCGCGCCGTTTCCGTCTGTCGACGGTCCTGGCGGCGTCGGCAGTGACGATCGCCGCGCCATCCCGACTATCGAGCAGTTTGCGCAGCGCTATCTCGATCACCTCGCGGGCCATCAGCGCACCCATGCGATCCAGCAGGCGTGCCTGCGTGATCATATCCTCCCGAAATTTGGTCGCTTCCGCCTCGACGAGGTCGCCCGCTCCGACGTCGCCCGCTGGCTCTCCACCACGATCGAGGCGGGCGGACACGGCCCGGCGACCGCCAGCCGGCTACGCGGTGTCCTTCACTATATGTTCACGCTGGCGAAGCGCTGGGGGGTGCCCGGCGCCGAGCTCAACCCGATCCTGCGTGTCTCCACGGGCAAGGCCGCCGGTCGCGAACATGCACTGACCACCGAGGAGGTGGAACGGCTGCGCACGGCCGCGCGCGCCAGCCACAATCCCCAGCTCAAGTTCATCATCGCCCTGTTGCTTTCGACCAACCTTCGCGTGCGTGAGATACTGGACGCGCAGTGGGACGATGTAGATCTCGAAAAGCGCCTCTGGCGGATCCCGCCGGCGCAATCGGGCGAGGTCGGCCAGGTTTCGCTGTCGCCGGCCGCGGTGGACATCATCCGCCAGCTGCCGCGTTGGGAGGATTGCAGCCACGTCATCGTCAACCCGCGCACCCGCAAACCCTATCAATCGATCTTCGGAAGCTGGGACGCCGCCCGGCGCAAGGCCGGCCTGCCCAATGTCAGCCTCCATGATCTGCGGCATTGCGGCGGCGACTGGTGATCCGGAGTTCACCCCCTTAACCCGCGCCGAAAGCAACTTTTTTAATGCCGGCAGGTTTTGTCAGAACCACTGCTTCGAGCTCGCGCTTGCGGGGAGATCAGTTATCATGGACCAGCCTGATCGCTTCCTGGCTTTGCTGACGGAGGACGGTCGCTACAGGCTACTGGTCGACGCAATCACCGACTATGCAATCTACTTGCTCGACATCGGTGGGCGCGTAACGAACTGGAACGCAGGAGCGCAGAAGTTCAAGGGTTACAAGGCGGCCGAGATTGTCGGCCAGCATTTCTCCCGATTCTATACCGATGAGGATCGCGCAGCAGGGCTCCCGGAGCGCGCGCTGACGATTGCTGCGCGCGAGGGCAAATTCGAACAGGAGGGCTGGAGGGTTCGCAAGAACGGCGAACGATTCTGGGCGCATGTGGTTATCGACCCTGTCATTGACTCGGACGGGACGCTGGTGGGCTATGCCAAGATCACGCGTGATCTGACCGAGCGCAAGCGTGCAGAGGGCGAGTTGCGCGCGCAAGAGGAGCTGTTTCGACTGCTCGTCCAGAGCGTTACCGATTATGCGATTTACATGCTCGATGTCGACGGCCGCGTGTCGAGCTGGAATCCGGGTGCGCAACGGATCACGGGCTATGCGGCCGAAGAGATCATCGGCGAGCATTTTTCGCGCTTTTATCCGGAGGAGGATCGAAAAGCAGGCGCGCCCGCACGCGCGCTCAGAACGGCCGAACGCGAAGGGCATTATGCCGAGGAAGGGTGGCGGCTGCGCCGCGACGGCAGCCGTTTCAGGGCGAGCGTGGTCATCGATCCGATCCGCGACGATTCAGGCAGGGTGATAGGCTATGCCAAGATCACGCGCGACGAGACGGAGCGCGTCGAAGCGCAACTCGCGCTCCAAACCGCGCGCGAACAGCTCTTCCAGTCCCAGAAGATGGACGCGATCGGGCAACTTACCGGTGGGATCGCGCATGACTTCAACAATCTGCTGATGGCCATCCTCAGCAGTCTCGCGCTGCTGAGAAAGCGCCTGCCGCCCGATGCGCAGATGGAGCGGATGCTGGACAATGCGGTGATGGGTGCGGAACGAGGGGCGGCGCTCACGCAGCGTATGCTGGCCTTTGCGCGCCGCCAGAATCTCAATCCCGAACGCGTCGCGATAGCCGGGCTTGTCCACGGCATGACCGATCTGCTCCAGCGCTCGCTCGGCCCGGTCTGGTCCATCGAGGTCCGGCTCCCGCTCAATCTGAGCAATGTGAAAGCCGATTCCAATCAACTTGAGATGGCGCTCGTCAATCTCGTGGTCAATGCGCGCGATGCGATGCCCGATGGCGGGATGATCACGGTCTCGGCGCAGGATCGTCATGTCGGTCCGGAACGCTTGCACGGCCTGTCACCCGGGCATTATGTGGCGTTGCGCGTCATCGATCCCGGCATCGGCATGGACGCAAAGACGCTGGCGCGCGCAACCGAGCCCTTTTTCACCACCAAGGGCGTGGGAAAGGGCACGGGACTTGGGCTTTCGATGACCCACGGCCTTGCCGAGCAACTGGGCGGCACGTTCGTTCTCGCCAGTGCTGTCGGCAAGGGCACGACCGCCGAGCTCTGGCTTCCAGCGGCGGTCGATCCGATGCCCGTGGCGGAGCAGGATACGGCTGAAGAACCGCCCGCCGCGGGACGATCGCTTCACGTTCTGGCGGTGGACGACGACGCGCTCGTGCTCATGAATACCGCTGCGCTGCTCGAGGATCTGGGGCATGTGGCATATGAGGCAGGCTCGGCGGAGGAAGCGCTCGACCTGTTCCATATTCATCCCGAAATCGACCTGATCGTGACCGACCAGGCCATGCCGCGGGTAACGGGCATCGAACTGATCGATGCCGTCAGGGCAGAGCGCCCCGACATTCCCGCGATCCTCGCCACGGGCTATGGTGAGTTGCCTGATGATTGCCATGCGAAGTTCCTCAAGCTCCAAAAGCCCTTCAATCAGACAGACCTTGCACGGGCGCTCGCGGTCTCGACCGCGGCCCTGACCGAACCGGTCGGAGGGCGTTAGGCCAGGGTGCGGATGATCTGCCGAGGGCGTCGAGCCAAACATATGCGACAGGTCCGATGAGCCAGGTGTGTTGCGCGCGCAACAGCGGCGGCTTTTTCCGGGCGGACGCTAGGAAAGCGCGGGGGTTTGCGTTTATCCATGGCGACGGATGAAGCTGCCACCGCCCCTCGACTGGCCCGTTGCGGGGATCGGCCCCGACGCAGATGTGCCGCCCGAGCTTCGCGTGACGCGCGACAACTGGCGGACCTATCCCTATTCGCGCTGGGCATTCCAGCATGCGCGCGAGCTGGTTCCATCGCGCATGATCCGGCGCAGCAGCGCGCCGCGTATCCTGGAGGAGGGCTGGCGCGATCTTTCGGCGATCCGCTTTGCCGATGAAGAAGGCCGCTCGATAGGCTGGGCCGAATTCCTCGAACGCACCTACACCGATGCCTTCCTCGTGCTTCACCGCGGTGGGCTCGCCTTCGAATATTACGCAAATGGCATGACCGCGGAGACGCCGCACCTGCTGTTCTCGGTGACCAAGTCCTTTTTTGGGCTGCTGGCCGAGATCCTGATCGCGCAGCGCGAACTCGACGCCGAAAGCCTGGTCGAACGCCATGTGCCCGAGCTCGGGGCGACGGCCTTTGCGGGATGCACCGTCCGCCAGATCCTCGACATGACCGACGGCGTCGCCTTCGACGAGGATTATGTGAACCTGGACGCCGATGTGCACCGCTATTCGGCAGCCTATTGGACACCGCAATCGGGCCTGGGCGGCGTATTCGAGGCGCTCAAGCGGTTTACGACGCGCGCCGCGCCGCCGGGCATGCAGTTCCGCTATCGTACGCCCGTCGCCGATGTGCTTGGCTGGATCCTGTTGCGTGCGACAGGACAGTCGCTGACCAAGCTGCTCGGAGACCGGATCTGGCGGCCCGCGGGATGCGCGGATAACGCGCAGATCCTGCTCGACACTGCGGGGCATGAGATAGCGGGGGCAGGGCTCAATGCTACCGCGCGCGATCTTGCGCGCGTCGCGCTGATGCTGCTCGATGGCGGATGGATCGACGGACGGCTCGCGATCCCGCCGGCCGCGCTCGACAATATCGCGGTGGGGGGCGACCGCGCCATGTTTGACGCTGCGGGATTCCCGACGCGGCCCGGAGGCTCATATCGCAGCCAATGGTGGGTCAATCACGAGGGCTATGGCAGTCTGTCTGCCCTCGGCGTGTTCGGTCAGCGCATCTATCTCGAACCCGGCAGCGGGCTGGCAGTGATTCGCACGGGTTCGCATCCCGTGGCGAGCAACAGCTACACCGACCTGATCCATGCCAATGCCTTTGATGCGCTCCGCGAGGCGCTCGCTTAGAGGCGCTCGCGAGGAACCGAAGCCCTTCAGTCCGCGAAACGGTCGGTCGCCTCGATCAGCCTGTCGAGGATGCCGGGTTCGTCAAAGGCATGGCCCGCAGCATCGATCAGGTGGAAATCGGCTTCGGGCCAGGCGCGGTGGAGGTCCCAGGCGGTCCTGACCGGGGTCGCCACGTCGTAGCGACCCTGGATGATCACGCCGGGAATGCCCTTGAGCTTGTGCGCATCGCGGATGAGCTGTTCGGGCTCAAGCCAGCCTTCGTGGACGAAATAATGATTCTCGATGCGCGCAAAGGCGATCGCGAAATCGTCCTCGCCAAAGGAGTCTGTCAGCTCCGGGTTGGGCATCAAGGTGATCGTGCCGCCCTCCCACTGGCTCCATGCGCGCGCGGCCTCGAGCTTCACGGCGCGATCGGGATGCGTCAGCCGTTTGCGATAGGCTTCGACCAGTGCGCCGCGTTCGGCCTCGGGGATGGGTGCAAGGAACTTCTCCCATTTGTCGGGGAAGATCCACGACGCGCCCTCCTGATAATACCAGGCGATCTCGGCGCGGCGGATTGCGAAGATGCCGCGCAGCACGAGCGCACTGGTGCGCTCGGGGTGCGTCTCGGCATAGGCCAGCGCCAGCGTCGAACCCCAGGACCCGCCGAAGACGAGCCATTGGTCGACACCCGCCATTTCCCGCAATTTCTCGATGTCTGAAACGAGGTGCCAGGTGGTGTTGGCCTCAAGCTCGGCATGCGGGGTCGAGCGGCCGCAGCCGCGCTGGTCGAAGAGCAGTACATTGTAGCGCGCGGGATCGAACAGTCGGCGGTGCGTGGGGGTGCAACCGCCCCCTGGGCCGCCATGGAGAAACACCGCGGGCTTGCCTTCGGAATTGCCGCACATCTCCCAATAGACGCGATGTCCGTCGCCGACGTCGAGATGGCCTGAGGCATAGGGTTCGATTTCGGGATAGAGCGAGCGCGGCATCTTTGTCATGCCTGCGAACATGCCCGCGCCCCCGGGGGCGTGCAAGCCGCGATCAGGCGCCGCGTGTCGGATCGGTCAGCGGGTCGGCCATTTCGCGCGCGCCGGGCGCGCGGCCTGTCGCGGGCAGCGAGCCGGTCTGGCGCTCGATCATGCGGTGGACGACAGGCTTGGCGGCGCCGCGGTGCAGCGCGAGCAACCTTTCGCTATTGGCCGCATCGGTCTGCGTGCGGCGCTGGTTGTGGCGGACGTAATCGAGCCAGGTCGGGGTGTGATAGCGTTCGATCCACAGCTCGGGATCGCCCAGGTCACGCAGCAGCGTCCAGTGGCGCGCACCGTCGCGGCGGCGGATGCGACGGCGCTCGGCCATCACCGTCAGGAACTCGACAATGTCGTCCTGCGCGATGCGATATTCGATCGTGACGACGACGGGGCCGCTGCGCGGCTCTATCGGAACTGCGGTCTCGGGTTCGGTCCAGCTGCGCAGGTCGAGATTGAGATCGCCTGTCTGCGGAAGCGTAAACCAGAAGCCCGCGACCAGCCCGAGCAACTGGACGAGCGCGGCGCCGCCGAGCGCAATCCCCACGCCCTTGAGGTCAGCGGTCTCGCCCCAGACCCAGCTGCCGAGCGCCATGCCGCCAAAGGCCGCCATCTGGTAAAGCGATAGCGCGCGGGCGACGACCCAGCGCGGCGCGGAGAGCTGGACGGTGACGTTGAAGGTCGACAGCGTGAGCACCCAGCTTGCCCCCGCCAACAGCAGCGCGGCGATGGTCACCGGGGCCAGCTCGCTGATCCCGCTGACCGCGCCTGCAAGGCCAAACAGAATTGTCGCGGATCGCGCGAGCGCCTCGTTGGACATGCGGCTGCGCAGGCGTCCGCTGGCAAAGGCGCCGGCGACCGCGCCGAGGCCGAAGGCGCCGAGCAGCACGCCATAGACGAGCGCGCCACCGCCGACCAAATCGCGCGCCATCAGCGGCATCAATGCGGGCACCGCACTCGCACCGATCCCGAAGATCGCGCTGCGCATGAGCACCGCACGAATGCCCGGCGACATCGCGACATAACGAACCCCCGCCGCCATCGCGACGCCGAGCGATTCGGGCGGAAGTCGCCGCGGGGCGAGCGCGGGCTTCCAACGCGCGAGCACAGCGATCAACCCGACATAGCTCACCGCATTGACCGCAAAGGCTGCGGCGGCGCCCGCGGCGGCGACGATCGCACCGCCCAGCGCGGGGCCGAGGCTGCGCGCGATGTTGAAGCCCATGGAATTGAGCGCGACCGCGCCGGGCAGATCGGCGCGCGGCACCATATCACCAACCGAAGCCTGCCAGGCGGGGCCGTTGAGCGCGCTGCCGCAGCCGATCAGAAAAGTGAAGCCCAGCAGCAGCCATGGCGAGATCCAGCCCGCCCAAGCGCACCCCGCCAGCGCAAGCGAGACGGCGAGCATGAAACCCTGCGCGATGAGCATGATCCGGCGCCGGTCGAAATTGTCGGCGAGCGCGCCGGCGGCGAGCGAGAGCAGCATGATCGGCAATGTCGTTGATGCCTGGACGAGCGCGATCATGTCCGCCGAGCCCGAGATCGAGGTCATCATCCACGACGCGCCGACCGACTGGATCAGCCCGCCGAAATTGGACGCAAGGCTCGCGATCCACACCGTCTTGAAGACGGGATGCCGAAAGGAAGCCAGCGTCGCTGAGCGGGACGTGTCGATCGTCGCCATGCCAAGAGCGATGCCGTCAAGCGCGCGCAAGGCCAAGCAATATTTGCGCCCTGCGCGCCAAAGCCGGCCGGGAGCGCGCCCGGCCGGCCAGATTTTCGCGTGTAACGCCTCAGACGAGCGAGATGCGGACGTCGAGCCCGCCGCGCGTCGCATGGCTGTAGGGGCAGACGATGTGCGCGTGATCGACGATCTCCTGTGCGGCCGCACGGTCGATCCCCGGCAGGCTGATCGCGAGCGCGACATCGAGGCCGAACCCCTGTCCATCGTCGCGGGGGCCGATGCCGACGGTCGCAGTGACGGTGCTGTCGTCAGCGACCTTCACCTTCTTCTGCGCGGCGACGAACTTGATCGCGCCGAGGAAGCACGCCGAATAGCCCGCGGCGAAGAGCTGCTCTGGGTTGTTGCCCTCGCCGCCCGGTCCGCCGAGCTCCTTGGGGGTGGTCAGCGTGACCTCGAGCGCGCCGTCGGCGGTGCGCGATGACCCGGTCCGACCGCCGGTCGAGGTGGCCTCAGTCGTGTAGAGCGTCTTCATGCGTGTTCTCCTTATGGGGACCGAGAAAGGGGGACTCGGCTGCTGGGGCTTTTATATCGTGCGCGATCTAATCGCGCAAAAGAAAAATATCTATCGACGTCTCAGGATTTGCTTTGAGCGATATATTTGCGCGCGATCTAATCGTGCTTATATGTTGGCCAGGAGATTCTCATGGCCACGACCCCACGCGACACGATGATGACGCTCGACGCTCAGTTCTGCTTCGCGGTCTATTCGACCGCGCATGCGCTCAATCGGACCTACAAGCCGCTGCTCGACGGGCTCGGCATCACCTATCCGCAATATCTGGTGCTGCTCGTCCTCTGGGAAACCGATGACCGCAGCGTCGGCGAGATCGGCGAGAAGCTGCTGCTCGATTCGAGCACACTGACCCCGTTGCTCAAGCGGCTGGAGGCGGCGGGAATCGTGAGCCGCGAACGCAACCCCGACGATGAGCGCCAGGTACGCGTTCGGCTGACCGAAAAGGGGTGGGCAATGCGCGAAACCGCGAAAGACTTTCCCGCCGCGCTGCTCTGCGCAACGGGCTGCGACGCCGAAACATTGACGCGGCTCAAGGAGGAAATGCTCGGGGTGCGCGACAAGATGCTCGAGGCTGCCGCGGGCTGACTGCGCGGCAGCCTAAACGGGCGGGATGTACTGCATATCGCAGCGGCCCGCATTTCCGAGGGCGGCGGGGCGATGCGGATCAGCGTTGGCGGCCCTGGCGATGCCCCGCGTGCGATCGTGGTCACGCATCTCGGGCTGGTGCTGCTCGCCGCCGCCGGACAGTGCCGGGACGGCGCGCTGATCGCGCCGATCAACCTGCGCGAGACGATGAGCGATCGGATCGGCGAGGAGATTGCGCTGCTGGTGTGCCTCGGCCTTGCCGAGGAGCATGGCGAAGGCGCGCTGACGCTCAGCGCACTCGGCGGCGCGTGCTCCGCTCGATCGAGGATGAGGATTGAGATTGAACACCCCCTTGCTTCCCGCCAAGCCGTTCGACCTGATGACTCCCGCCGCCGCCACGATGATCGCGATGGAGCAGGCACTGCCTCGATGCGGTCGGCGCACAATGCGGCGCGCATCTCGACTATGCGATCCACCTCTTTCGCCAGTGGTGCAGCGTGCAAAAGGGCCTCGAGCTGTTGGGGGCATCGCCCGACCAGGGCGACTGACCGATCCGCAAACCCCTCTTGCCAGCGACCCGGACTGCGAACACAAGGTCCGCTCAAGGACAAGGAGGCAGGAATGACTAAAGGGTTTCGGACGGGCACTGCGTTGGTATTGGCGCTCATCCTCGCAGCCGGCGCACACGGGCCGGCTGTCGCCAAGCCTGCTTCCGCGGCGCAGGCGGCCGAAGCCAAGGAGATGCTGAAAAAGGGTGTCGGCTTCCGCACGGTGGAAGGGCAGGGCCAGGTGCCCGCCTATGCCACCTATCTCGCGTCGGTGCTCAAGGCCGCGGGCTATGCCGACAGCGACATCGAGATCACGCCGATGGGCGAGACCGCAACGCTGGTCGCGACGCTCAAGGGCACGACGCGCGCCAAGCCGATCGTGCTGCTCGGTCATATGGACGTGGTCGAGGCCAAGGCGGCCGACTGGACGCGCGATCCCTTCACCGCGGTCGAGGAGAATGGCTATATCTTCGGGCGCGGCGCCGAGGACAACAAGTACGACGTCACGATGATGGTCGCGACGATGGCGCGGCTGAAGAAGGAGGGCTTCAAGCCCAGGCGCGACATCGTCCTCGCGCTCTCGGGCGACGAGGAAACCTCGATGACGACGACGCGCGCGCTCGCACAGAAGTTCAAGGGCGCCGAGATGGCGCTCAATGGCGACGGCGGCGGCGGGCTGCTCAGCGAGGCGGGCAAGCCGCTGTTCTACGCGCTCCAGGCGGGCGAGAAATCCTATGCTGATTTCGAGGTCGCGATCACCGATGCGGGCGGCCATTCGAGCACGCCGACGCCGACCAACCCGATCTATCGGCTGTCGCGTGCGCTCGAGCGTCTGGCCGAATATAAATTCCCCAATATGGCCAACGAGCTGACCAAGGCTTCGCTGACCGCGGCAAGCAATCAGGTCGGCGGCGAGCTGGGCGCGGCGATGGCGCGTTATGCCGCCAATCCCGCTGACAGCGCGGCCGCCGAGGTCATCGCATCCAAGCCCGAATATGTCGGGCAGATCCGCACAACCTGCGTCGCGACGATGGTCAATGGCGGGCACGCGCAGAACGCGCTGCCGCAGCGCGCGACCGCCAACATCAACTGCCGCATCTTTCCCGGCACCTCGATCGACGCGATCAAAGCCGAGCTGACCAGGGTGCTCGCCGATCCGAGTGCGAAGATCACGGTGCTCGACGATCCGACGGCGAGCGACGCCTCGCCGCTGCGTTCGGATGTGGTGGGCGCGGTGAC
Organism: Sphingobium sp. FW306-1B-F04DB; assembly: GCF_058781925.1. NCBI lineage: Bacteria > Pseudomonadati > Pseudomonadota > Alphaproteobacteria > Sphingomonadales > Sphingobiaceae > Sphingobium > Sphingobium sp. FW306-1B-F04DB. The sequence continues at coordinate 125,105 of NZ_JBYSXE010000003.1, forward strand.
CAGGGCGGTGCATGCGCGCTATCCGGGTCTTGCGGTGACGCCCAACATGTCGGCGGGCGCGACCGACAGCCTGCATTTCCGCGCGCAGGGCGTGCCGAGCTACGGCGTCGCAAGCCTCTTCATGCGCGCCGAGGATGGCTTTGCACACGGACTCAACGAGCGCGTGCCGACGGCGACGATCCCCGAGGCGCTCGGCCAGTGGCATTCGGTGCTGACCGAGCTGGGGAGCCGCTGAGAGATCAACGGCGGCGTCCAGCCCGCTTGCCTAGCCTGTCGTCGAAGAAGCGCGTGATGATCTGATAGGCTTCGCGCGCTTCCGGCACGTCGGGATAAACGATGAAGGCGTGCCAGAGTCCATCGAAGAGCACGAGCTGTGCGTCCGCTCCCGCGGCGATCAATCGTCGGTGCATCGTCGAGACCGCACTCGCCGCGAAATCGCGGCTGCCCGCCAGCAGCAGTGTGGGCGGGAAGCGTGCGAGGATCGCCGGAGACGTCGCGGGATAGGCTGTCGCATCATTGGCCGGCACGCCTTTGAGGTAGGAGGTCGCCGAGGCGGTATCGGTCATTGGTGGCTGCCCCATCGCGAGCTGGGCCAGCCAGGCTGAATCGCCGGTGAATTCGATCCCCGAGCCGCAGAAGCTGCCGATCGCGCCAGGGACCGGGAGGTCAAGCCGGATCAGTTGTGCGACCGTCTGCGCGGTAAGCATGCCGCCCGCCGAGCAGCCATAGATGCCGATGTCTTCCGGCCGATGCTCCCTGAGCAGCGCGCGATAGACCGCGACGACATCGTCTGATGCCGCCGGGAAATTGTGCTCTGGCGCGAGGCGATAGTCGACCGTCACCACCTTGTATCTGCCCGTCGCTGCGATCGGGATCGCCTCAACCAGCGCGCCGCTCCCCGCACCCCACATGAAGGCGCCGCCATGGACGTTGATCAGCACTTGGCGGCGATGGCGCTCGGCCATACCGTCTTGCGGGATAACCACATCGACGTTCACGCCGCCGAGCTGCGCCCGCTCCATCTTCACTCCGAAATGACGGCGCATCTCGGCGAGCCGGTCGTCATTGAATCTGCCGTAATATTCGCGCGCGGCGGCGATGTCGGGAAAGGGCGGGTCGGGATGTGCGAGAATCTTCGCGAGTTGGCTTTTCGCCTCAGGGCTCATGAACGTGCTGGCCGGCAGCTCGGTGCGCGGGATCGTCACACGAGGTTCGGCGCCGGGCCGGGCGCCTGCCGGCATTGCGAGCAGCGCCGCCAGAAATATCGCAGCGCGCGTTACGTGCATCCCCGTCATCGGCATCCCTCATTCAACATGCTCTGAAGCGGCGATGATATCGATTTCATGCGCCGGGATACAGGCCCGGCGCTCCGGTCATCCGAACGCCGGGCGTTCAAGCAGGGTATCCAGCCAGCGCACCGCCATCGCGCACGCCTGATCGGGGGTGAAGGTGGTGGGATCGAGCGAGAGTTCGAGCCACAGCCCGTCGACCAGCGCCGTGAGCGCGATCGCGACGGGCCCCGCCTCGGCCGTCGTCATTCCGCAAGTCACCAGCATCTCCTCGAGGTCATGGCGATAGGCGCGATAGGTGTCGCCGTGGATTGCGGCGATCGCGGTATCGGTCTTGACCAGGCTCCAGAAGGCGAGCCAGGTCGCGAGCAATGAGGGGTTGGTGATCGGCGGGCGGAAGCTCGCGGTGACATAGGCGATCAATCGTGCGCGCGGATCGTCGCCGGCACTGGCCACGGCGGCGGTGAAGGTGTCCGCCACGCGCTGCGTCACCTCGCGATAGGTTTCGGCGATCAGCGCATCCACGCCCGCGAAATAATGGCGCAGCAGCCCGGGTGAGACACCCGCGCGCGCGCAGATCGTCCGCACCGAGGTTCCCGAAACGCCCTTTTCGGCGAGGCATGCGGCGGCGGCGTCGATCAACGCCTGCCGACGCTGGTCGGCGCTTTCGCGGGTGAAGCTGGCACGGCTTTGGTCGAGCATCGTTGGCACGATAACGGCAGTTGCGCGGTTCGTCACGCTGTTATACGATCGTATAACAAGGAGTCGCCATGGCACAGCCCGCATTTGCAGAAGCCCGTCCCAATATCGATCCCGACGAGGGCTGGAGCCTGCCCGCCTGGATCTATCACGACCCCGAATATTTCCAGGTCGAGATGGCGCGGATGATGCGGCCGAGCTGGCAGGTCGTGTGCCATGTGAACGACGTGCCCAATGTCGGCGACTGGCACACGCTGGAGTATCTGGGCGAAAGCATCCTCGTCATCCGCGGCGAGGACCGCGAGGTGCGCGCCTTCACCAATGTCTGCCGCCATCGTGCTTCGAAACTGGTCGACGGCTCCTCGGGCTGCGCGAAGAAGCTGATCTGCCCCTATCACGCCTGGACCTATGCGCTCGACGGGCGGCTAACGGGCGTTCCGGGCAAGAGCGAATATCCGACGCTGGTGATGGCGGACAATGGGCTCGCCCCGGTCGAGCTTGAGATCTGGCAGGGCTTCATCTTCGTTCGGCTGGAAGGCGGCGGGCCTTCGGTTGCGAGCATGATGGCGCCCTATGAGGACAGGGTTGCGCCCTATCGGTTCGGCGAGCTGAAGGCGCTGGGCCGCGTGACGATGCGCCCGCGCAAGGTCAACTGGAAGAACGTCGCCGACAATTATTCGGACGGGCTGCACATCCCCGTTGCGCATCCGGGGCTGACGCGGCTGTTCGGGCGCGGCTATGGCGTCGAGGCCGAGGAGCATGTCGACCGCATGTGGGGTGCGCTGATCGATCGCCCCTCGGCCAATCTTTCGGAACGCATGTACCAGAAGATCCTGCCGCGCGTGGATCACCTGCCCGAGGATCACCAGCGGCTGTGGCTCTATTTCAAGCTGTGGCCGAATGTCGCCTTCGACATCTATCCCGACCAGGTCGATTTCATGCAGTTCATCCCCGTCTCGCCCACCGAGACGATGATCCGCGAGATCAGCTATGCGCTCCCCGACGAGCGCCGCGAGATGAAGGCCGCGCGCTACCTCAACTGGCGGATCAACCGGCAGGTCAATACCGAGGACACCGAGCTGATCACGCGCGTGCAGCAGGGCATGATGTCGCAGAGCTATACCGTCGGCCCGCTTGGCGAGAGCGAGGTCTGTCTGCGCGCCTTCTGCCGCAAGACGCGCGAGCTGATCCCCGAGGCGCGCCTGCACCGCGCGCCCGCGCCGGGCTGGAGCCATCGTGCGAGCATTACGGCAGCAACCTAGGTGTCATCCCCGCGAAAGCGGGGACCCAGCGGGCCTTGCACGGTCCCGGACATCGTCTGGATTCCCGCTTTCGCGGGAATGACACGGAGAGGAACTGAAAAGAACGTGAGCAAGAAATACGACGCCGTCATCATCGGGGCAGGGCATAACGGCCTTGTCTGCGCCTTCTATCTCGCAAAGGCCGGCCTCAAGGTCCGCATCGTCGAGCGCCGCGATACCGTGGGCGGCGCGGCGGTGACCGAGGAATTCCATCCGGGATTCAGGAATTCGGTGGCGAGCTACACCGTCAGCCTGCTCCAGCCCAAGGTGATCCGCGACATGAAGCTCGTCGATCACGGCTATCGTGTGATCGAGCGCCCGATCTCCAACTTTTTCCCGCAGGAGGATGGCGGCTATCTCAAGCTCGGCGGCGGGCTCGAGCGGACGCAGGCGGAGTTCCGGCGCTTCTCCGAGCATGACGCCAAGGCGCTCCCCGCCTATTACGACGCGCTCGAGAATGTCGCCGAGGTGCTGCGCGACCTCGCGTTGAAGGCGCCGCCAAACGTCGGCGACGGCCTAAAGACGCTGCTCGACGGCGCACGGCAGGGACGCCGGCTCGCGAAGATGCCGATCGAGCAGCAGCGCGACGTGCTCGACCTGTTCGTGAAATCCGCGCGCACCTTCCTCGACAGCTGGTTCGAGAGCGAGGCGGTCAAGGCCGCCTTCGGTTTCGACGCGGTCGTCGGCAACTATGCCAGCCCCGACACGCCGGGCAGCGCCTATGTGCTCCTCCACCACGTCTTTGGCGAGGTGAACGGCAAGAAGGGTGCCTGGGGTCATTCGGTCGGCGGCATGGGCGCGATCACGCAGGCGATGGCCAAGGTCTGCCAGGCCGCGGGCGTCGAGATCAGCCTCGAGGCGCCCGTCGAGAAGGTGCTCGTCGATGGCGGCAAGGCGGTGGGCGTCAAGCTCGCGACCGGCGAGGAGGTGATGGCCGATATCGTCGCCGCCAATGTGGGGCCCAAGTTGCTCTACGAGCGGATGATGGACGCGGGCGACGTGGGACCCGAGTTCCTGAAGCGCATCAAGGCGTTCAAGGCGGGATCGGGCACCTTCCGCATGAATGTCGCGCTCAGTGAACTGCCGCGCTTCACCTGCCTGCCCGAGCCCGGCGAGCATCACCAGTCGGGCATCATCATTGCGCCAACGCTCGATTACATGGATCAGGCGTTCGTCGATGCGAAGGCGCATGGCTGGTCGAAGAAGCCGATCGTCGAGATGCTGATCCCCTCAACGGTGGACGACAGCCTCGCCCCCAAAGGCCAGCATGTCGCGAGCCTGTTCTGCCAGCAGTTCGCGCCCGAGCTTCCCGATGACCGTGACTGGGATCAGGAAGAGGGCGCCGCGGCCGACACGATCATCGACACCGTCGAGCATTATGCACCGGGTTTCCGCGCCTCGATCGTCGGGCGGATGATCCTCAGCCCCAAGGGGCTCGAGCGCAAGTTCGGGCTGGTCGGCGGCGACATCATGCACGGCAACATGTCGCTGGACCAGCTTTGGGCCGCACGGCCTGTGCTTGGGCACGGATCCTATCGCGGGCCCGTAAGGGGGCTCTACATGTGCGGCGCGGGGACCCATCCCGGCGGCGGGGTGACCGGCGCGCCCGGGCACAATGCGGCGCACGAGATCCTGGCGGATCGCAGCTTCTTCGGGCGCATGCTGCGGCGCGCCTGACAACAGGGCGGACGAGGCCGCGGCAAAGTTATTCGATTTTTTTCGTGCGCATGTCACACGCGCCGAAGCTGGCTCGTCATGTCATCGGAACCCATGAAAGGAACCGGAACCATGACTGCCAAGCTCGATCCCTTTGCCGCCTCGCCCCAGCTGATGAAGAGCTGGTTCAACACCTCGCTCGCTGCCGCCGCGAGCCTCGAGCCCAGCCTCATCGAGCTCGTCAAGATCCGGGCTTCGCAGATCAACGGCTGCGCCAACTGCATCAACATGCACACCGTCGAGGCGCGCGCGAAGGGCGAGACCGAACAGCGCATCTACCTGCTCTCGGCGTGGCAGGAGGCGCCGTGCTATACCGATCGCGAACGTGCGGCGCTCGGCTGGACCGAGGCATTGACTCGGCTGTCGCAAGGGCACACGCATGAAGCCGCCTATGAGGCGCTGAAGGCCCAGTTCAGCGAGGAGGAGCAGGTGAATCTTACGGTGATGATCAACGTCATCAATGGCTGGAACCGCATGGCGGTGGGCTTCGACCTGTGGATGGAGCCTGCCGCGGCCAAGGCGGCAGCATAATGACGGACGGGGCGCAGCTGGACGCGGCGACGAGCTTGTGCCCGCTGCGCCCCAGGCTCACACGTGTTGCCTATCGCATGCTCGGTTCGGTCGCGGACGCCGAGGATGTGGTGCAGGAGGCCTTCATCCGCTGGATGAAGGTCGACCGTGCCGCGGTGCGCGAGCCCGAGGCCTTCCTGCGCAGGACGGTGACGCGCCTGTGTCTGGACCAGCTCAAGTCTGCGCGGCACCAGCGCGAAACCTATGTAGGCCCCTGGCTTCCCGATCCGATTGTGGAGGAGGACGAGGGCGACGATGTTACGCTGCCGCTGATGCTTGCGCTCGAGCGTCTGTCGCCGCTCGAGCGGGCCGCGTTCCTGCTTCACGACGTGTTCGGCCAGGATTTCGAGGAAGTCGCGGCAACGATCCGGCGCGATCCCGCGGCGTGCCGTCAGCTGGCCGCGCGTGCGCGCGCGCATGTCCGGGAAGCGCGTCCGCGCTTCGAGGTCGAGAAACAGCGCGGGCTCGAGATCGCCAGCGCCTTTTTTGCCGCCTCGCGCAGCGGCGACATGACCGCGCTCGGCGCGATACTCGCGGCCGATGTCAGCCTGCATGCCGATGGCGGTGGCAAACGCCTGGCCGTGCCCGAACCGGTACTGGGCTTCGACCATGTGATGAAGCTGCACAAGGGGCTTGCGGTGTTTTTCGTCAAGCACGGTTCCGAGCTCGTCCATGCGGGCCTGATCAACGGGCTGCCCGGCTTCGTCACGCGCGAGGCCGATGGCGAGCTCCAGACCACCGCGCTCGAGATCGAGAACGGCAAGGTCGCGGCGATCTATGTCGTCCGCAACCCGGACAAGCTGCGGCATCTCCACTGATCGACACCGATTGAGGCTTCCGATCCTGCTGCCAGGCGCTAGAGCATATTCAGGAAATGGGGGAACCGGTTTTCCGTCTGAAAATACTCTATCAAATTGAACTAGACCATTTTCCGAGTCGATGAGCGTGCACGCTCATCTCGAAAATGGTCTACGTCGCGCCGATCAACGCAGCACAGGAGCAAGCATCATGACCATTCGCCGCATTGAATCGGGCGCCCGCATGAGCCAGGCCGTCGTCCACGGCAACACCATCTATCTCGCGGGCCAGGTCGGCGCGCCCGGCGAGAGCGTGACCGCGCAGACCCGGACCATCCTCGCGCAGATCGAGGCGCTGCTGGCCGAGGCAGGCAGCGACAAGTCGAAGCTTCTCTCCGCGACGATCTGGCTTGCCGACATGGCGGACTTTGCCGAGATGAACGCGGTCTGGGATGCATGGGTCGACGGTAAGTACGCACCTGCGCGCGCCACAGGCGAGGCGAAGCTCGCCACCCCCGACTACAAGGTCGAGATCATCGCGATCGCCGCGCGCGACTAGGCGCGGGTGACGGTGTGGCGGGTCACGCAGGTACGGTGTCGCCGCACCACCGCCTTGTCAGGAAATAGACCGGAATGCCGAGCCCGAGCAGGAGCAGGATCAGCCCGCTCGCTTCTATGCCCGCGCCATAGAAGGTCCAGAGCGAGTAGAGCGCGCCCAGCCCCGCGATGATCGTGAAGTTAGCCGAGCGCGGTATGGCGCCCCGCTGCGCGAGCCTGAGGCTCGCCAGCGCGCAGAAGAGATAGAGCACGAGCGCCGAGGCCGTGGAGAGCAGCGCCATGAAGGTGAACAGGCTCGCCATCGAGCGGTCATAGTTCATGTAGATGAGCACGCTGACGAGCGCGCTCGAGACAAGCAGCGCGCGCACCGGGGTGTCGCGCGCGTCGGTCCTGGCGAACCAGCGCGGAAAGCTGCCTGCGCGCGCCATCGACAAGGCGACCTCGCCCTGCATCAGCACCCAGCCGTTCAGTGCGCCGATTGCCGCGATTGCGACGAACAGTGCGACGAAGAGCGCGGGCTGCGGCCCCCAGTAGCGCGCGATGAAGTCGGCGAAGGGTGCATTGGACTCAGCGACCTGCGCCGCGGGCAGCATCAGCGTGACCGCCGAACAGACCAGGATGTAGAGCAGGCCGACAAGCAGCGTGCCGATCATCGTCGCGCGCGGGATCGTGACCGCAGGATTGTCGACCTTGCCCTGCGGCACCGCGGCGCATTCGAAACCCAGCATCGCCCAGAGCGTCAGGGCTGCGGTGGCGGTGATCGCCGAAGGCGAGATGTCGGCGGGGCGGAAAGGAGCGATTTCTGCGCTCTCGACGCCCGAGCCGACGAGCATCGCGATGACGACGACCGCGATCAGCGGGAGCAGCTTGAGCACGGTCGTCACGAGCTGGAACCACCCGGCCGACCGGGCGCCGCGCAGGTTGATCAGCGTCACCGTCCAGAGCAGGCCCGCGGCGAGCAGCGCGGGCAGTCCCGATATCTTCGTGATACCCGGTGCGAAGATGCTGAGCGCGCTGACCGCCGCGATCGCGATCGCCGCATTGGCGACCCAGACCGAAATCCAGTAGCTCAGCCCCATGACGAAGGCGGGCAAGGGCCCGAAGGCGGCATGGACGAAGCCGTAGGGGCCGCCCGCATGGGGCAGCGCGGACGATAGCCGCGACAGCACATGCGCTAGGCAGAGCGCGCCGCCGATCGTGAAGATCCAGCCGAACAGCGCGTTCCAGCCATAGGGCGCGAGGCTTGCCGGGAGCAGGAAGACGCCCGAGCCGATCATGTTGCCCATGACAAGCGCGAGGCACATCCAGAAGCCAAGCGCGCGGGCAGGGGCGGGGCGATTCATCGCAGCCAACCTATCGCATAGGACGGGAACGCAAAGCGAAATCGGTGGCCGGGACGGCGATCAGGCCGTCCCGGCCAATCGTATCTCAGAACTTGGTTCCGACCTTGATCCCGATCGTCCGCGGTTGCGTGACATAGGTGTAGATTTTGGGCCCGATCGCGGTCACGCCGTCGGGGTCGCCGCACACCACTTCGAGGCACTGGATCGACTTGCCGACATCGCCGTGCTCGTCGAACACGTTGCGCGCGAAGATCTCGGCCGACCAGTGCTCACCCTCGATCCCCGCGCTGAGATCGACCGTGGTGTAATCGGGCAGATCGCCCAGGATTTCGCGTTCCCTCAGGCGCAAATCGCTCGTGCGTCGACCTTCATAGACCGCGCCCGCCTGCATGCTGGCCTTGAGATCGCCGCCGACGGGAAATTCGTAACGCACCACGGCGTTGCCCTTGAACTTCGCAGTGATCGGCAGACGCGTGCCGGCGGGAGCAAGCAGCTCGTTGGTTTCGGGGACGCCGTCGCCATCGGTGTCGGGGGCATCCATGGTGCAGTCGAAGGCGAAATTGGCGTATTTGCAGAAGTCCTTGGTGATCTTCGCATCATTGTACGACGCACCGAGAGTGAAGGTCAGACCTTCGGCCGGGCGGACATAGAAGTCGAACTCGGCGCCACGGATGCGTGCCTCGCCCGCGTTGCGAACCTCGCTGAGACCGTTGGCACCGAGGAAGGAGAGCTGAAGATCGGTCCAGTCGAGCTGATAGATCGCGGCATTGAAGCGGATGCGGTTGTCCCACCAGCTCGTCTTGAAGCCGAGTTCGTAATTGTCGATGAAATCGGCCTGATAGGGCGGCAGCGATCCGCGGCGATTGACGCCGCCCGGACGGAAGCCGCGCGATGCGGTCGCGTAGACGAGTGCGTCATCGCTGAACTTGTAGGTGGCGTTGATCTTGTGGATGAAATCGGTGTCGCTCGTCGTCTTGTCGAGATTGGTGCAGGGCGATCCCTTGACCACCGCGGGCCCCTGGCACTGGTAGATGGGGTTGGAGCTGTAGCCGGGGTAATTATAGCCGAAGAATCCCACTAGCGAGTTCTTGTAATAATAGATGCGCGTGCCGAGTGTGACGCTCAACTTTTCGGTCACATCGGCGGTGAGTTCGCCGAACGCCGCATAGTCGCGGTCGACGCGCAGCTGCTTGGTCAGCCAGATATTGCTGTCGGTGCCGGGAACCGTGATCGAGTCGGCGATATTGTCGATGATGTAGTTCTGCTCGATATTGTGTTCCTGGCGCTGGTAGAACAGGCCGCCGACAAAGCGCACGCGCTTGTCCGCGGGCGAAGCGAAGCGCAGTTCCTGGCTCAGCTTGTTGAAACGGTCGACCGACTGGATATACTGGTTCGGGTTCACCAGATCGCCGTTATTGTCGTAGAAGAAGGTGCCGTATCCCGAAATGGCATCGTAGAAATAGGCATAGTCGACATAGTCGGACGCACCGGTGATCTTGCGCTTCAGATAGGCGCCCGCATAGGTCACGTCCCAGCTGCCCAGCTTGCCCTCGATCGTCAGCGCCGCCTGGATCCAGCGATCGTTGAAGCGTTCCGGGTTGAACTGCTGGACCTGATGCTCATCGAGGCCCGATTCTTCGGCGAAAAAGCCATGGCTGACCTGTTTCTGCGCCATGACGGTGGGGGTGATCGTCCAGTTTTCGTCGAGGTCGATCTTGAGCGCCGCGCGGCCGCCATAGGTCTCGACGTCGTTATAGTCCTTCTCGACGAACGGCGCATTGTCCATCGTGATGCCCGAACTCGGGAAGGTCAGCGAACCCGGAATATTGTCGATATAGCCGGCGTCCTTCTTGTACCAGCCGACCACACGCAACGCCGCATTGTCCGAGATCGGCGCGTTGACGAATGCCTCGCCGATATACCCCTCGCCGCCATGGCTGACGGTGTTCACCTCGACATTGGCGGCACCGTAGAAACCCGAGGTATCGGGCTTGTTGGTAATGATGCGGATCGTGCCCGCCTCGCTCGACGCACCGTAAAGTGTGCCCTGCGGACCGGCGAGCGCCTCGACGCGCGCGATGTCGAAGACGTGGACGTCAAGCGCGCCCTGAATCGTGGTGATCGGCTGCTCGTCGAGATAGGTGCCGACCGAGGGCAGCGAAGTCGAGTGGTTGGCGTTCTCGCCACTGGCCGCGCCGCGGAAATAAACGTTTGAGCCGCCAGGCCCGGTGGTCTGATAGCTGACGCTCGGCAGGAAGCGCGCATAATCGTCGAAATCGGTGACCTTGAGCTCCTCGAGCTTCTCGGTGCCGATTGCGGTGATCGCGATGGGGACGTCCTGCAGATTCTCCTCGCGTTTCTGCGCGGTGACGATGATGACGTCGCTGTTCGAGACTGCGGGCTCGGTCGCCTGCGCCTGCGCCTGGGCGGTCGTGCCCGTCGCGAGCATGGTCGAACCAAGCAGCGCCGCGATGGTCAGACGCACCGACGTGGAACCGTGATCGAAATCCGAAACGCGCATTCTTCCTGTCCCCTAAGGAAAGCGTTCATAACGAGAACGAAATCTGAGTCGCTTTGAGGGGGGCGTCAATTTTGATTTCGATCAACGGCTTTTGTCGGCAACGATTGGCGCAAACCTGTGACGAAAATATCACGAAAGTTTCACAATGGTGGCATCTCGGGATAATGGTCGAGCACAGGCCCGAGCGCCTGTTTGAGCGGGTCCAGCCACGGCTCGAACGCCTGCCACTGGTCCAGCCCCGCGCGACTGATCGGGCGGCGGACCTGCTCGGAACTGGCGGTCCGCACCGGGCGGGCGGTCTCCCAGAAGCGCAGGCAGGCGGGATCGAAATCGAGTTCGAGATGGGCGAGCAGCCGTCGCACCTCGGCCTCGGTGTCGTCGACCAGCGCTTCGTGGATCACGCGGTGGACGCGCCCGGGCAGGACCGCATCGATATGCGCCATCAGCGCGGCATAGTCGTGGTAATAGCGTCCCATGTCCTCGAGCGCATAGCTGAAGCCCTGGCCGCGTGCGAAGTGCTGCTTGAAGTTGGAAAAGCAGCAGGCGAGCGGGTGGCGCCGCGCGTCGATGATCTTCGCATTGGGCAGGATCAGATGGATCAGCGGCACATGCGCCCAGTTGTTGGGCATCTTGTCGATGAAAAAGGGGCGATCCGTCTTGCGGTTGACGCGCGTCCGCTCGAGATATTCCCTGCCGAGCGCGGCGAGCGCTTCGGCATCGATGGATTCGATACAGTCGGGATAGCGTGCTTCGCCGCGTCCGAGCCGAAGCGCGATGGCGCCGATGTCAGGCAGTTCGTGCGTCCCCTCGACGAGCGGATGGCTGGCGAGGATCTGCTCGACCAGCGTCGATCCGGCACGCGGCATGCCGAGAATGAAGATCGGCGCGGGGTCAGGGCATCCCTGACCCGCCCGCGCGGCGAAAAATGCGGACGTGAAGAGCGTGCGGCTGCGCGCGACATGTGTGGTGGTATCGTCGGCGTCATAGTCGATCAGCGCGCGGCGCTGCTCGTTGCCTGCGGCATAATGGGCGAACGATTGCGCGGCGCGGCCGCGATCCTCCAGCGCCTTGCCGAGCGCGAAATGCAGGTGAAAGCGGTCCTCGGCAGCAAGATCGGGCTGCTCGAGCGCGGCGGTCATAGCGGCGATGTCGTCATCGTCGAACGAGACGGTCTTGAGGTTGGCGAGGCTCCACCAGACTTCGCCCAGGCTGGGCGTGATCGTGATCGCGCGGCGATAGGCGGCAATGCTGTCGGTCTGGCGGCCGACGGTCTTGAGCACATGGCCATAGCTCATCCAGACCTTGGGCTGGTCGGGAAAGCGCGCAAGCACGTCTTCGTAGAGCGTGATGGCTTCCTCGAATCCGCCGATACGCCCGAGCGCGGCCGCCTTCAGGTTGCGGTGTGCGGGATTGGCGGGGTCGGCGTCGAGCAGGCGGTCGAGTTCGGCGATCGCATCGGCCGCGCGGTTCTGCCGGTAGAGCACGGTCGCGAGGTTCGAGCGCGCGGCGGCGAATGCGGGCGCGAGCTCGAGCGCGCGGCGCAGCAGATTTTCGGCATCGCCATAGCGCCCCAGCCGGCCGGCGAGTTCGGCCATCATCCGGATCGCCGCGACGTCGAAAGGATTGGCCTTCAGCCGCGGGCGCAGAATCCGCTCGGCGTCGGCCAGCGCATTGTCGAGCAGCGCATGCGCCGCGCGCACAAGTTCGGGATCGTGTACCGAGGCGGCGATCGCATCGAGTTCGGCATGCTCCGCGGCGTCATGGTCGCCCGCGGCGCGCAATGCACGGCCCAGCAGTCGCAAGGCATCGGCATTATCGGGGGCGATCGCCAGGATCTCGCGCGCCTGCGCCGCCGCCAGCACCGGTGATTCGCCGAGCATCCGTCTGCCGTGCACGAGCGCCTCATCGATGCTTCCTTCGCTGCGCATTTCGGCAACTGGCATTCTGCTCGGCTCCCTGTCCGGATGCTCTTGGTCGTCCCCGACGCCATCGGAGCAACTTTTTGCGGCGCGTGCAACCGAACGGCGCGCTCCGCGCCACGGCGCAAGCGTCCTGCGCTCCCAATGTTGGATTTTGATAAATCAGCACCAACGGCCGACCGGAAACGGGCCGCCGAGTTCACGCAAGAGCGTATCAGCAGCTTGGCAATTCGGGCGAACCCCTGACCTTTTCATAGGTTTTGCCGTGCTTTTCATAGGTCACGCGCGCCGAACTCGATCCATTATAGGCGACGACGAAACTCTGGTCTTTGGTGCCCGGAATAATTTTTCCGCTGATATCCTGTTTCGCTATGCCGACCGCCGCGCCGCCGTCGCTATAGCCCAGCTGGATGCCCTCGGCGACGATGACGGGCGAGTCCGGACGCAGCTCGACGAGTTGCGCCTGGCTGCAGCTATAGCCCTGGAAGGTGCCGCCGCCTTCGGTCTCGATCACGGGGTTGGAGGCAAGGTCGGTGCGCAGCTTCCACGCGGGCGGTTCGCCCCAGCTCGTGCCCTGCGCCGCCTTGGGCCAGGCGCCCACAACCTGCAGCGTGTCGCCCTTGGGTTCGAGGTAGTGCACGGCGAGCGCGCCCGCGCAGCCATGGCAATCCTGCCCCTGTCCCCCCGAGATCAGCACTGCGCGCCCGCCGACCCAGGAAACGCCTTCAGGCTTGAAGGCATAGCGCGTGCCGCCCAGTTCGAGCGTCGTCACGCCGCCCTTGAACGCGCTCTGGAAGGCGAGCTGGAGCAGCTCCTTTTCGGGCATGGTGCGGAAATGCGCGGCGGGATCGACGCTTGCGCTCGGCGCGAAGCCATTGTCAGGCTCCGGCGGCGTCTGGTCGCACGCGGCGAGCAGCGCCAGCCCCGCGATCGTCAGCGCCCAACGCGTCGTCATTCGTGCCACACCGCTTCCTTCCAAAGCCTCTTGCCCCATTCCGATAGACGCGATCAGCTAGGCGGGTGCAAGTGCCTCGCGAAACCGCCCTGTCGGCGGGCGGTTCGCCAGACGCGATGGGTCGAACCCGTCATCGCTGCGGCTCGGCGACGCGCTCCTCATTGCCCGTGGGGATCGCGGGCGGTGGGGTCACGGCTGGTCGAGGCGGCTGCGGCGCATCGTCGGGAGAGGGCTGCGCCGAAATGTTGATCTGGTCGGCATTGATCTCGACGCCGATGTCGAGCCCGCCGACCTGTGCATTGATCGTTGCCGCGGCCGCATTGTCCACGGCTTCGGGCTCCGTCTCGGGTTCGGGCACCACCGCGCGTACCGCGGGAGCGTCCTTCACCGCCTGCGCCATGAAGTCGCGCCAGATGCGCGCGGGCAGGCCGCCGCCGCCCACGCCCGGCAGGGGGCTGTTGTCGTCGTTGCCGATCCACACGCCCGTCACGAGATCGCCCGCAAAGCCGATGAAGATCGCGTCGCGATTGTCCTGCGTCGTCCCGGTCTTTCCGAAGGTCGCCTTGCGCAGCGCGGCCGAACGCCCCGTGCCGTCATTGGCCGCGGCCGAAAGCAGTTCGAGCAGCATGTCGTGCGTGTCGCCGCCAAAGCTGCGCTTGCGGTCCCACAGATTGTCGAACCAGCTCCGTTCGCCCTCGGGCAGACCGCGTGCGCGCACGGGGTAGCTGTCGGCCGCGACCGCGGCATAGGCGCTGGTGAGCTCGAGCAAGGTCACGCCCGACGTACCCAGCGCGAGGCTGGGCTGGTCGCCGAGCGGGCTGGTGATGCCGAGGTCGCGCGCCGCGCGGATCACGTTCTGCCGGCCGACCGCCTCGGCGAGACGGACCGCGGCGACATTGCTCGAAACCGCAAAGGCCTGGCGCAGCGTGATCCTGCCGCGATAGCGCCCATTATTGTTGGATGGGGACCAGTCGCCGATGGTGAGCGGCGAATCGTCGACCAGCGTGTCGGGGGTCATGCCCGCGCGCAACGCCGCCAGATAAACGAACAGTTTGAAGGTCGATCCCGGCTGGCGCCGCGCCTGCGTCGCGCGGTTGAACGGACTGTCGGCATAGCTTCGGCCACCGACCATCGCGACCACCTCGCCGTCGGGGCGCATCGCGACGAGCGCGACCTGCGCCTTGCCGAGCCCGGCGCGGCGGATCACGCGCTCGGCGATGCGCTGGAGGTCGCTGTCAAGCGTTGTCTCGACGCGCCGCTCGGCATAGACCGCGCCCGAACGGTCGCGCGCCTCGGGCAGCACCCAATCCGCGAAATAGGTGCCGCTCGGCATATTCCTCAACTCACGGATCGAGACGCGCGCGGGCGAAAGTCCATCGGCCGTCTTCTGGTCGATGAAACCCGCGTCGACCATCGCCGCGATCACCACCTTCGAACGGTCGCGCGCGCCCTTCAGGTTGACCGCGGGAGAGAGGCGCGAGGGCGCCTTGAGCAGTCCCGCGAGCATCGCCGCCTGCGGGATCGTCAGCTTTTCGGGCTGGCGGTTGAAATAGTGGAGCGAGGCGGCGCGCAGCCCATAGACATTGTCTCCGAAATAGACGTTCGAGAGATAGCGCGCGAGGATATCGTCCTTGGACAGCCAGGCTTCGAGCCAGAAGGCGATCAGCACCTCGCGCAACTTGCGCGCGGCGGTGCGGTCGGCCTTGAGGAAGGCGACCTTGGCGAGCTGTTGGGTGATCGTGCTGCCGCCCTCGCGCACACCGCCCGCCATCGCGTTGCGGACCGCGGCGCGCGCGATGCCCAGCGGGTCGATCCCGGGATGGCCGTAGAAGCGCCGATCCTCGATCGCCATGAAGGCCTGCGGAACGTGCGGCGGAAGCTCGGCAATCACCACGGGCTCGTCGATGATCGCGCCGCGGCGCGCGATCGGTTTGCCCTCGGCCGAGAGCAAGGTGATGCTCGGCGGCGCGATCGGCTTCAGCGAGCGCGACAGCGGGGCGGTGATCGCGAGCCACGCGACGAGCGCGACGAACAGCGCGAGGAGGACGAGCGCGATCCGTTTCCAGCGCCGGAAGACGCGCTGCGCGGGCGTCGTCTCGATGGGCGGGGAGGGAGACTCCGTGCCGGGGGCGGGCGAGAGCGGCGGGTCGTCGCGCAGATCGGCCGAATGCCCGGCATCCGTACCCTGAAAGGGGCCGTTCATCCCCGTCTGTCGCCCAAATCTGCGCCGCGCATCGCGCGAAGATAGCGGGATCGCATTGCCAGCAACAGTCCTTGCCCTGCCCGTTACAACGCCCGGTCTCATCTCCGGACTGACTTATAGGAATAATACAGTGTCGCATTACGATCAACCGGCTTGCGGCGTATCGAGGCGGGAATGCCGATGCTGTCCTCGCGGCGCCGGCCCTGGGCTGCGTGCCCTCCGGAGTGCCGTTTGACAATTACCCGAATGGGATCATTATAGCCCAATTGGGACAAAGTTGCTCAATTTACAAAAGCCGTCCGGGCGGCTGAATCGCGCGATAGCGGGCACGTCGGCAGGTTGAAGATATCGGGAGGGACCATGCAACTACGTTCGTTGAAACTCGCACTGGCGGGCATCCTGTCGCTTGCGGCGGTACCCGCCGCGACGCAGCAGGCGCCGACACTCGCGCCAACGCCGCCTAAGTTGCGTTCAGCGACCGCGACGCCCGCACCCGCGGGCCTCGACGCGGCGCTCACCAAGGCCGATGTCGACGCATGGCTCGACGGCTATATGCCCTACGCGCTCAAGCGCGGTGCGATCGCCGGCGCGGTCGTGGTCGTGGTCAAGGACGGACAGGTCCTCACCCAGCGGGGCTTCGGCTATTCGGATGTCGCGAAGCGCAAGCCCGTCGATCCCGAAACGACGATGTTCCGCCCCGGATCGGTTTCCAAGCTCGTCACCTGGACCGCGGTGATGCAACTCGTCGAACAGGGCAAGATCGACCTCGACGCGGACATCAACACCTATCTCGATTTCAGGATTCCGCCGCGGGACGGCAAGCCCGTCACCATGCGCCAGATCATGACGCACACTGCGGGCTTCGAGGAATCGCTCCGTGGTCTCATCACCGCGGGCGACAAGGTCGATCCGCTCGGCGAGATCCTGAAGCGCCGGGTGCCCGAGCGCATCTTCGCGCCGGGCACGACCCCCGCCTATTCGAACTATGCAACCGGACTCGCTGGCTATGTGGTCGAGCGCGTCTCGCGCATGTCGTTCGACGACTATGTCGACCGCAACATCTTCGCGCGTCTCGGCATGACGCGGTCGAGCTTCCGTCAGCCCCTGCCCGCAGGCCTGCGGCCGCTGATGTCGAGCGGGTATGCGCTCCCGAACGACGATCCCAAGCCCTATGAGCTCGTCGGGCTCGCGCCCGCGGGAAGCCTCGCGGCAACGGGGGCCGACATGGGCCGCTTCATGCTCGCGCACCTCGCCAATGGCGGCGCGCTGCTGAAGCCCGAAACCGCGCGGCTGATGCACACGACGACGCTCACCATCCTGCCCGAGGTCAACCGCATGGCGCTCGGCTTCTACGAGCAGAAGATCAACGGGCTGACCGCAATCGCGCATGGCGGCGACACCCAGTGGTTCCACAGCAATCTCTGGCTTTTCCCCGAACGCAACACGGGCCTCTACATCTCGATGAACAGCTCGGGCAAGAATGGCGCCTCCGGCCCGATCCGCGACGCGTTGTTCGAGGGTTTCGCCGATCGCTATTTCCCGGCGCCCAATACCGACGCCCGTGTCGACGAAAAGACCGCCAAGGTGCACGCGGCGATGCTCGTCGGCACCTATGTCAACAGCCGCCGCCCCGACTCGAGCTTCTTCAAGGCGCTCGAACTCGCAGGGCAGGTGAAGATCGGGGTCGGCGCCGATGGTGCCCCGCTGATCAGCTTCTCGACCGACCTTGGCGAACAGCCGCGCAAATGGGTCGAGATCGCACCCTTTGTCTGGCGCGACGCCTATGGCCATGAGCGCATGGCGGCCAGGGTCGAGAACGGCAAGATCGTGCGCGTCAGCTTCGACTCCTTTTCGCCGTTCATGATGTTCGATCGCGCGCCCTGGTATCTCTCGACCGCATGGCTCACGCCGATGCTGCTGCTTGGCATGGGCGTCCTTGCCCTCACCGCGCTGTCCTGGCCGATCGGTGCCATCGCACGCCGTCGCTACGGTGCCGCGCTGCCCTTCACCGGCAACGACCGCAAGGCCTATCGCCTCGTCCGCGGTTTTGCCTGGCTGGTGACGTTGGTGCTGATCGGCTGGGCGAGCGCGATTGGCACGATGATGTCCGATCTGGCGCTGCTGAGTGGTGCACTCGACTGGCTCGTGTGGCTGCTCCAGATCGCGGGCGTCATCGGCTTCTTCGGGATGCTCGCTGTCGCGCTGTGGCACCTCTGGCTCATCTGGAAGGGCAAGCGCGGCTGGTTCTCCAGACTCTGGAGCGTGCTGATCGTGCTTGCCGCCTTCATCGTCCTCTGGGTCGCGATCGGTTTCAACCTGATCGGCTTCGGCACGCAATATTGAGGGGAGCGTTGTCCTTCTCCCGGGTGGTCGCCTTCATATGGCGGCGACCATCCGGGGGCGGGCAAGCCGGATCCTTCAGAAGGACTCGGACCAGGGACGCAGGTCGAGTTCGAGCGTCCACGCGCTGCGATGCTGCTGGTGGAGCGCCCAATAGGCTTCGGCAATCGCGTCGATCCTGAGCATGCCATCGGGACCGCGCTGTTCCTTTACCTGCGGGCGCACCGTCAGCAGCCGTTCGCCCTCGATGCCGCCGTCGATGACGACATGGCCGACATGGATGTTCTGCGGACCGAACTCGCGCGCGAGGCTCTGGGCGAGGGCGCGCAGCGCTGCCTTGGCCGCGGCGAACGGCGCGAAGTTCGCCTTGCCGCGCAAGCTTCCGCTGGCGCCGGTCAGGAACAGGCTCCCGCCGCCGCGCTCCAGAAGCATCGGGATCGCCGCCTGCGCAAGCTGGAAACCGCCCAGCGCATGCTCGCGCCAATGCGTCTCGAAGCTCGTTTCCGATACGCTCAAAAATGGCGCCGGCTGGTTCGATCCGGCGTTATGGATGGCAAGTTCCAGCGGTGCCAGCGCACAGGCGGTCTCCACGAAGCGCCGGGCGTCCGCGGCCAGCGAACCATCCCCGACGACCGCAACGACGCGCGCGCCCGATGCTTCGAGTTCCTGTCGCGTCTGCTCGAGTTTCGCGGCATTGCGGCCTGCAATCGCCACCGGGTGCCGGGCAGCGGCAAAGCGGCGCGCGACAGCCGCCCCCAGGCCTCGCGAGGCACCGACGCCCACGATCAGCACGGCGCCCTTTCCGTTGGAAGGTGCCAGCCCGGCCGAAGATCCGTTCGTCATCACTGGCTCCTCTGGTCCCATGGGCTTGGGCGTTGCTCCGGGGGGCACGTCGCATCCGGACGGCGTCAGGGTGCCAGCCTCCGGTGCTGAATACAACGTAACCCTGTGGCGTCAGTCCCTGATGATGGTGCCCCCGCATGATCAAGGAAAACACCGAATCTTGAAGTGCTGCCGCGTCATGTTCTCCGCCGGCTCCGATCTTCAGATGGTCGCCCGCTGACAAGATGAGGTCGCCGAAAGTGATATGTGACAGTCGGCATACAACCGCTGCTTAGACGATTGGTTTTCAACGATTTTCTTGGAAATGGTGCCGCTTACAGGACTCGAACCTGTGACCCCCGCATTACGAATGCGATGCTCTACCAACTGAGCTAAAGCGGCGGTTCGAAAAATCGACTTACAAACAATAGCTTATGCCATCACTCCGAAGTTGGGATACCAGCCGAAGACCCTCGATTCAACCCAATTTGCTGTGTTCGGTGTGACTAAATTGTGACTGGTCGAATTGCGGTCGGCGCTGGTCCCAATCGGTTCACGCGCCGTCACCATCGCATTACAAAAGTGGAGGCTGTCCAATCGCCCGGACCCGTAGCGCGGTCGCTCAAAGCGAACCTCAACGCGGCTAATAGCCTGCAGATCGATCATTCTCGGCAGGCCCCAAAATACATCAGCGGGGAAGTAGGCCATCATCGACGCTTGCTCGTGTTTCAAATTGACGTGATACAATGCTGTCTTGTCCGCTGGTTGCGTTTCCGAATTGGGAACGAACCGCCGTGAGCAGAGAAGCGTGATTTTGACAAATTTTCCAAGGTAGGTTTTGGAACGATAGCTAATTTGATCTATGCGGCCTTCGATCTCCAAGATACCTTCATCGCCAACTTCTCGATTGCTTTCCTTGTTGGTATTTTCTGCAATAAAATACGATTGTCGTTTCTCAACAATGGCGACGACCATCGTTTCAATTTCACTGCTGACAGCACGCTTTCCCTTGGCCATTACACAACGTTGATACGCGGAGTCGGCGCGCGCAAGACTTGTTAAAGCGTGACGGCAGAATCTGGTTTGGATTGTCCGAAAAGGTGCTTTGATGACGAAGCTGTTCAATAGCGAACGTGATATGCAAGATTGGCTGCGCGATGAAATGATCACCAATCAAAAATCTCTTGGCGATCTAATATGCAATTCTGAATATCTCGATGAATTCGTGCCAAGTTCTAACACAGAGCGTCGCATCTTGGAAAGCTTTCGCGAATCGATTTCAGTACTGTATGTCACCAACGTAATCACAGATAACGAAAATATTTCACTTTCAAAAGGAGAAGTTCTAAAGCCTGATTTTCTCCTTTATGGCGCAGAAGGAGAATCCGTTGTTATTGTTGAGCTGAAGAACGAGAGCAACGCCACTCGACAGGCCGGTACTGAAATGTCCGCCTACTCGGCAGAAGTTAGGAGCTATCTGCCCTTTAATTCAGACGGGGACATCGCGAACGTAATTGTTTCATCAGATTGGCCTACTCTGCTTCGCCATCATATATTCCACGAGATATTTTGGATTAAGCGAAATGTTCTTTGCTTGGAGCCAATACAACTAGAAGGCGACCAGGTTGGATTGAGAATCAAGGAGATCCCGATTTTTGCGGATCCAGAAGCAATTCTGTCTCTGCCAGAGCAAGGGCTGGGCGGATATCAGCTGTGCCTATACGACGACGGCCTGTATTCACCCGATGCTGATCGAACCAGATTCGACGCCTACGTCAATCAAATGCGCGCATCCGGCCAAGCAATGGCCGCCAAAGGAAACGCAATTCGGTGCCACGGGTTCGCGTTCTTGTGGCGGGATACGTGGTCTATCAGCTTGGCGCCGTACAGTTTTACCATTGTAAATGTTGCTGCATTTCGATCCTTGGGTCGGTTCCTGTTGCGCTTGGGAAGCGAGGATCAACTCACCGAGATACAGCGCCGGTTTCTTGGGCTTGTGTCGGAATATGATCCCGTCGGCCACGGGCGAAGCCTTGATCAGATCGAGCAGTTTGGGGCTAGCTTTCTTAGCAGTTTCTGTAAGCCGCGGACGGAAGGCTTCTATGATTGGAAAACTCTGAAATACGACATGGACGGACGAGCGGAGCTTGTCGGCTTCTACGGTTGGGGGGTTTTCGGCGACACCTTTTTCGAACGTCTCCGTCAACAATATCTGCTGGGCAATCTGAGTGCGGCAGCAGATTGCCCAGCCATTGGACAGCAGGTAGTGGCGGAGCTTGTTGATCCCAACGCCCCCTTCGTCGACTTGTCGTACTTCGGATATGATCCAGAGGAAGAAGAGTGCGACGATCTAGGCAACTCCTGATAGATAAAGCAAAATTTAGGTGTGAGGCGCGGCCCACAATTCAACTCGGCTAATCCCAGTAATCGTGCCATGACCGCTACAAGGTATCCCCAGGGGAGGGGGAAGTATGGATTGGAAGAACCACGTTTATCGCGTCGGCGCCTCGCATGAAGCGTTCGATAATGTCCCCCATGATCCCAAGGAACTCGACGAGTTCATGTCGGCTCATAGGCGGCGAATCGAGCCGTGGTTGTCAGCAGTTTTTCAGGCCGAACATCTCAACTTGCTGGTCGGCAGCGGGTTCACAACGGCTGTGGCGTTCGCCAGTGATACTAAGGCCACTGGCATGGCCACGGCAGCGTTGAAGTCACATTTCGCCGCGAAAATCCTTGCCCACGCGGATGCCAGCGCAAGCGCTATGGGACGTGGCGCTGCGAACATCGAAGACCAGTTGCGTAGTGCAATTGCGGCATTGGACGGTCTAATGGTGGTAGACGGCGCCGCCGCAACGGAACTCAAGGGAGACATCAACGAGGCACTTGCGGCCTTCCTCAAGTCGCTCTTGGAAACGGAATGCGGTATCGCAACCAATGAAAATGCGCGGTCATCCGCCCTTCTCGAGTCTTTCCTACTTAGCTTTGCAAGCCGGGCTGCATCGAGGGAGCGGCTCCACATTTTCACCACCAACTATGATCGCTTAATCGAGCGTGGCTGCGACCATGCCGGTCTGCGTGTTATCGATCGATTTGTTGGAAGCCTAAACCCAGTCTTCCGGAACTCCCGGATTGAAGTCGACTATCACTACAATCCGCCGGGTATCCGAGGTGAACCACGCTTCATGGAAGGGGTGGTCCGCCTGACCAAACTTCATGGATCACTCGACTGGGTATTCGACGAGGCTACCAAGCGAATAAACCGGGTAGGGCTACCCTTCGGTGCTGACGCGGGGCATCCCGTTATTCCCGAATCTCCGGTTGATACGGTCATGATCTATCCCAATCCGGCGAAGGACGTCGAGACGACGCAGTACCCATATGCGGAGCTGTTTCGCGATTTCGCATCTGCGACGTGTCGGCCAAATTCGGTTGTTGTGACTTACGGGTATGGGTTTGGGGACGACCACATCAATCGTGTTCTGCTCGATATGCTCTCCGTACCGTCATCGCATCTGGTCATCATGGCGTACGATATCGACGATCGGGTGACGGGTTTTGTGAAGAAGACTCGACCCGCACAAGTCAGCATTTTGGCGGGGCGGCACTTCGCCGATTTGGGCAATCTTGTAGACGACTACCTTCCGAAGCCAGCCCTTGATTACATCACGGGACGCATGGCCGAGTTGCTCAAAAATCGGCCTCAACCTGAGCCAAT
Organism: Sphingobium sp. FW306-1B-F04DB; assembly: GCF_058781925.1. Classification (NCBI taxonomy): domain Bacteria; kingdom Pseudomonadati; phylum Pseudomonadota; class Alphaproteobacteria; order Sphingomonadales; family Sphingobiaceae; genus Sphingobium; species Sphingobium sp. FW306-1B-F04DB. The sequence goes on from NZ_JBYSXE010000003.1 coordinate 147,853, forward strand.
CCCCCAAGCGCCAGCGCCGACTGCTTTCGACGAGTTGTTGAAATGACCTCTCCCATAGAGCGGCTATCGGGTCTTGTCATTGGGACGGTCGAGTCGATCTCTTCGCAAGAGATTCGTGTACTTCTTGATCTCGATGCGCCGCAGTCAACAGCGCTAAACACGGGGACACCGGCCAGCTTTCCGCGACTCAACAGCTATGTGCTACTTCCAAACGAAGCGGGTGCGACGGTGGCGTATGTTGTGTGGATCGGTATCGAGCGTTCTCCTTATCCGAAACGTTCCGGTCTCAAGGATTTTGGCCTCATCGACCTTCCGTTTCCCTTGCGGAAAATGGTGCTATCGCCCGTAGGAACGCTTACAGCGCGACGCGACCGACAGACGGGCATGATAGACTATGAATTAAGTCGCGGTGTTGTAGCCTTTCCCTCGGTCGGCGATCAGGTCTTGCTTCCTACCTCGGAGCAAATCGAAGCGATTGTCGGGGCCAAGGCTTCGGATCGTAGGGTGCGAATTGGGGTGTCGCCGCTCGCAGCAAACGCTGCCATCAAGGTCGATCCGGACAAGATATTTGGGCGACATTTGGCTGTTCTAGGCAACACGGGGAGCGGTAAGTCCTGCTCGGTTGCGGGTCTTATTAGATGGTCCATGGATGCCGCGTCGGACGCACATACGACATCCGATGGGGTGCCAAATGCCCGATTTGTGATCCTTGATCCCAACGGTGAATATGCGCAGGCATTCGCCGATAAACCAGACAAAGTACGGCTGTTTCGCGTGCCACCTGTGGAAGGCGAAGAAAAGGCCCTTCGGGTGCCGGCGTGGCTTTGGAATGGTCACGAATGGACCGCTGTTTCCTTCGCTCGCCCCGGCGCGCAGCGTCCGTTGCTCCTGCAGGCCCTTCGAGAACTCAAGAGCGGGAATACAGACACCGTACCCCGCGAGGCGATCGTCCGGCGGTACGTCTATTCCTATCGAATTTCGATTGACGCAATGCTCGCCCAGGGAGTTGCGGCCTTTACCGGCCCCGCCGGCGTCAGGCGGCAGTGTGGGGATTTTCTCGACAACATCGCCAGCGATTGCAGCACTCTTGCGGCAAGCATTGACGGCGACTTACGCGCAAATCTGGAGGCCGTAGGGGCCGCAATTACAGCCATAAATGATGGGCGTAGATCAGGTGATTGGTTCAACGCCTTTACGGTCGCTGACATTGAGGGTGTTCGCGCCAACCTTCAATCAATACTGGATTTGATTCCAGATACCCTTGCATCCTCGCCGATCACTGAGGATGCCCCCATTCCATTCGATGTTGAGATGCTGGCCGAACATCTTGACCGCATTGCGGCCAACGAGGGCGGCAACCTGGCGGGGTTCATATCTACTCTAGGCATGCGTATCAGAGGAATGATGGCCGATCCGCGATTGGGGTCTGTGATAGGCACCGAGCCGCCGGCCACATTCGAGGAATGGTTGTCGGACACAATCGGGGCCGACGCAGCATCTAATGGTCAGATAGCTGTCATCGACTTATCGTTGGTTCCGTCCGAGATCGTGCATGTTGTCGTCGCGGTTCTTGCCCGCCTCATCTTTGAATCTTTGCAAAGGTATCGACGCCTCCATCCGGAGGGATTGCCTCTACCCACAACACTTGTGCTGGAGGAAGCGCATACCTTTGTTCGGCGCGGCCGCGATGAGGAAGGGCCGGCTGAAAATCCGGCCCAGCTGTGCCGAGAAACGTTCGAGAAAATCGCGCGAGAGGGTCGAAAGTTCGGTCTCGGATTGCTGCTATCATCCCAGCGGCCCTCTGAGCTTTCCCCCACCATCTTGGCCCAATGCAACACCTTTCTACTGCACCGAATTGTCAATGATGTCGACCAAACCCTTGTCGCACGGCTGGTACCCGACAACGTGTCGGGCCTGTTAAAAGAGCTGCCCAGCTTGCCGTCCCGACAGGCGATTTTGCTCGGCTGGGCGACCCCCATTCCCTTGCTCGTGGAAATGGATGAACTTGCGCCAGATCATCGGCCCCAATCGTCTGATCCCGATTTCTGGGATGTTTGGATCGGTAAAAATCCGAGAAAGACTGATTGGAAGGGCCTCGTACAGGACTGGGTTGGGTTGCCGGACGAGGCGCCTGATGCGCCTGCTCCACCGGTTCTTCCTGGCGGCTAGACCAATGCTGGCCACGCTCTCGGTTCCGCGTCGCTGGTCATCTCAAATGGGTATACCCATGTGCAACACATTGCTGAGACAGAAAAAACGTCTCAATAGGGTTGTCAATAATATTTCGATCGCGTAATTGCATAGGCTCTAGACCCAAATGAGACGGGAGGGGTTATGCTGGTGGGGTATGCGCGCGTCAGTTCAAGCGGTCAGAGCCTTGATGTTCAGCTTGATGCGTTGAACCAGGCGGGATGCGGCAAGGTTTTCTCGGAGAAGAAATCGGGGTTGTCCGCCACTGGCCGCGCCGCGCTGTCACATTGCATAGATTTTGTGCGGGAGGGCGACACCCTTGTCGTCACGCGATTGGACCGCCTTGCGCGGTCGGTGAGTGACCTATTCGCCATCATTGAACGGCTGACGGCGAAAGGGGTGGCTTTCAAGTGCCTCCAACAGTCTGGCGTCGATACCGACAGCAGCACTGGCAGGCTGATGCTCGCCATACTCGGCGCGGTCGCCGCGTTCGAGGCCGATATCCGCAAGGAGCGGCAAATGGAGGGCATCGCCAAGGCTAAGGCGAACGGTGTCTATCGTGGACGAAAGCCCACCGTGGAAATTGCCAAAGTTGCGGCCCTTTCAGCGGGTGGCAGTCGGCCCACTGAGATAGCAAGGACACTCGGCATCTCACGAGCGAGCGTTTACAGGGCTTTGAACAGCTCAGCGGACCGCAATTAAAGCCAGCGTTCGGGGTCGGGGCAAATCTATCCACAGGAAACTTTGCTTCCTCCCGAGGCAAGGGGCTTGGCGCCAGGCCTGCCCATTGGCATACCCGCTGGGCCGTCATCGTGCGGCACTACTAACCCGCATGCCGTCCGTGAACGCTGTTGCATGCGCGTGGCGAGTGCCGTGCATTGACTGGTCAAGGTTGGGAGCTTGATGGGGGACTGTCAGGAATTTTGTGCGCGAGGCCAGTTTCGTTCATCAGACCGTGAACCTGTCGCCGAAGAGGACGGCGAA